>CAZVFM010000032.1:0-19135 GCA_964626095.1 uncultured Roseivirgaceae bacterium
GCTTTTCGGGAATGATTCTTTTTATTCCGTTAATTGGAATCATTAAAATTCTTCTGGAAAACGATAAAGACCTGAAACCTTATAGTTTATTTTTAGGATCAAACTAAACCTTATCGGGTTTAGTCTTCCATCTTCTGTGCATCCACACCCATTGCTCCGGATGTTTTCGGATAAGGCTTTCCATTACATCAGTAAATAATTGTGTGTTACTCACAATGTCTTTCTCCATGTCATCACTTCTTATCAAATTAATCGGTTCACAAAATTCAATTTGTTGTTTTCTTTGCGCATTCATATGTATATACGTTGGCACAACTACTGCATGTGTACGGAGAGCAAGCATAGCCGCCCCAATAGGGGTTGAAGCAGGCTTACCAAAAAAATTGACAAAACAGCTTTTTACTTTAGTGTCCTGATCAATCAAAATAACTACCGAACCACCAGATAAAAGAGTTTTAACGAGTTTAACTGTATCTTGCCCACGCACAATTGGTGTTGCACCAAAGCGCGAACGATGGCTCCACAAAAGATCGTTAAGTCTTTTATTCTTTAAGGGTGTTCCAATGATTAGCGGCTGATAGCCCCTCATGGCCATCTCATTTGCCAAAATTTCTATGGCCCCAATATGCGGAACCAGAAAAATAATGCCTTTAGCCTCAGCCCTGATTTTATCTACTATGTGAAGTCCCTTTACTAGACGAAATTTGTCATAGAAAGAAATACTGCTGGCATGGTACGCCCTTATTACATCCGCAGCGTTTCTACCAATCATGACAAACACTTTTTTTGCAAGCTTTACGATCTCCTCATCAGATTTTTCATCGCCATAAGCAAAATGTAAGTGCTTAATGACAAGTTTTCTTGTTTCACCCGCAAGGTAATAGCTGAGTCTGCCGAATGAACCCATGAAGCTTACCCATGCTCGTCTTGACCAAAGACCAGAAAAGAAAATAAAAAAACGAAGTAACCAATAAACAACTCCGTAAGTAATGCTTCTCCTGAATTCTTTCCATTTTGACATTGGAGCAAATATAATATTAAAGACTAAATCTGTCTTACTATTGAAATGTGTATGGATGTTCAATAGAATTCCATCCTTTCATTGGAATTATAGTCTACCGGTAGTAAACTTGTATTAATGATTCTCCCTTCAAAAACAGTGTATGTAGTTCGTCATGCCAAATCAAGTTGGGATTTCCCAGAGTTGGCTGATCTCGACAGACCATTAAATACCCGGGGATTGAGCAATGCCCCCGAAATGGGTCAACGCTTAAAAGATAAAGAGATAATTCCTGACCTGGTAATCAGCAGTCCGGCAAAACGAGCGCATGAAACCTGCAGAATAATTTGCCATACCCTAGGTTATGATGAATCGGCAATAAAAATCAATCGTGAATTGTATCATGGCGATGAAGATGAGATGCTGGAACTACTTAAAAATCTTCCGGATAAATATGAAACCGTTATGCTCTTTGGACATAATCCTGCGATAACATTTTTTGTTAATGACATGACGGGCGAAAATATTCACAATGTTCCTACCTGTGGTGTTGTAGCGATTAAACTCACGATCAACGAATGGAAAGAAGTTGATTATGGCGAGGCAGAATTAATTTTCTTTGATTATCCCAAGAAAAAAGATTAATGCGTTCTTAGCGATTGTGGTATCAAATCCATGGCGCTCTTTTTCATAATTCCCTTTTCTCGGAACCTGAAACCTAATACAAATTTTATTGAGCTTCTATTATTAATCAATTCAGTATCGTCAACAGTAAAAATCTTTGATTGATTAGACAGGCTTAGGCCGGTAAAAAAAACATCGCTGTTATAACCCACAGCCGCCCTTACACCTGAAGAGAAATTTAAGTGGATATCATATTTGTTTGGGCGATCGTCCTCTCTGTACCGTATCCATGTATGAGAAGGCGCTAAAAATAGTGTTAGATTTAGAAAAAATCCTTTATAAATAATGTTTTGAGCATAGCCAGGGCCAAGGTCAAAGGATGTGAAATTGCCATTTACGATTGCCGCACCTGCACCAAAGTCGTCAACCAGGTGCTTGCCTATCAGTGCCGAATCAATATTAAGTTTCCAACTATTCAATGAGGATTGAATTATAAAAGAACCGCTGCTTTTCAATTGTTGATCAGCGAAATTATACGTGGCAGGCAAGGAGTAGCGTTTTGAATTAAAAATATATACTGCTGAAAAGCCGGTATTTCTCGACTCCAATTCAGGCCGAAACGGAAAAGGTTGTGGAGAGATAATATTTATTGTTGGATCAGTAACATAAAAACCCACATACCGCTGACTATATAATTCAAGACCCAACCTATGCGTGATAAGGTTTAACTGCAGATCACGGGTGGAAGTTTTTCCAAACCTTTCAATACTTCTTTGCGAAATAGGTATACCGGCAGTAAGCTCAATATTTACATCAAACACATAAAGGGCAATTCCGGTAGAATAGCTGTTATTAGGATTGAAGGTTTTTCTAAAATTACCTGCACCTGTAGTGCCCCTCAGAGTAAAATCAAAATTCTTTTGTTTTACAACTCCCGATACGGCAAAGTGGTCAAAATATTTTTTATAGTAATAAGTAGTGTCGCTAATGTTTTCAGAAAAGACAGGAGTTGCCGCGAAACAAAAAAATAACAATACAATTGCAGCCCTCATTTAACTAGAGTATATACTCACTCAGGTCCCTGTTCTTGATAATCCCGCTTAACTTTTCCTTTACCATATTTTTATCAATTGTAATTTCTGTCCCCGGCTTTATTTTATCAGGCACATCAAATAAAAATTCATTCAATAATTTACTCATTACTGTATGCAGTCGTCTCGCCCCAATGTTTTCAATATCAGTATTGATGGCAAAAGCTGTTTCAGCAAGCTCTTCAATTGCTCCCTGATCAAAAGAAACCTTTACGCCTTCGGCTTCAAAAAGCGCATCGTATTGTTTAGTAAGCGCATTACGCGGCTCGCTCAATATCATGATAAAATCTTCCTTAGTCAGATTGTTTAGTTCAACGCGTATTGGAAAACGTCCTTGCAATTCCGGAATAAGATCAGAAGGTTTTGATACGTGGAATGCACCAGCCGCTACAAAAAGCACATGATCAGTTTTGATTACGCCATGCTTGGTGTTTACCGTAGATCCCTCAACAATAGGGAGCAAATCTCTCTGCACACCTTCCCTGCTTACATCAGGCCCACCACTACCTCCCTTACTTCCAGAAGCAATTTTATCTATCTCATCGATAAAAATTATACCTGAATCTTCCGCTTTACGTATGGCTTCTTCCTTTACCTCGTCCATGTCGATCAGTCGGGCCGATTCTTCCTCAAGCAAAATTCTTCTTGCTTCGGCTACCGTTACCTTACGCTTTTTGCTTTTCTTAGGCATCATTCCGCTTAGCATATCTTGCAGATTCATCATTGACACATCGTCCATCATGCCTGCGCCAATCATGCCTATGCCCGGTTGGGCACCTTGCTTGATTTGAATATCAATTTTCCTGTGCTCCAACTCTCCATTTTTTAATTTCTCCCTGAACTGCATCCGGGTTCTTTCATTTAGCTCAGCGTCATTCGAAGGCATTTCCAAATTCACTCCTTCAGCAGTAGAGGTATAGTTTGTTTTCTGTGGAGTCTGTGAACGCAAGGGTGGAATAAGCGCATCAAGAATAATGTCTTCCACTATTTGTGCTGCCCGCTCTTTAACTTCTTCTTTTTTGCTTTGTTTCACCATGTTAACCGATTGCTCCACTAAATCACGCACCATACTTTCTACATCACGACCAACGTATCCTACTTCGGTAAATTTTGATGCTTCCACTTTTACAAATGGCGCATCGGCTATTTTGGCAAGCCTTCGGGCAATTTCTGTTTTCCCAACGCCTGTTGCGCCAATCAACAAAATGTTGTTGGGCACAATTTCATGGCGCATGTCTTCTCTCGCATGCATTCGTCTCCATCGGTTGCGCAATGCAATGGCTACGTTGCGCTTGGCATCGTCTTGTCCTATAATATATTTATCCAACTCCTCAACAATTTCCTTCGGAGTTAAAGCCTTTGTCTCTATCATAATAAATTTCCTTTGTTTAATAATCGTTTCATGTTGTATGATAAGGTGAACTGGTATGAGCCGCCTGATGAATGATAAATAGCATGTGCAAAAGATACATCCATTGCATTAAATCTTCCGGCCAATCCGAATGAAAATCCTGAAACCCCCGCACGCTCATCCAGTTTTAACTGCTTTCTTCGTAAATAATTGTAACCAAGCAAAGCACTAATTTTTTTATTAAAAAACAACTCCATGCCCCAGGATGTATGGCTCATGATTTGCGTAAATGCATTCTCTACTTGTTGGTACGGGAATAAACCATCATTCCATCTGCCAAGGTTATAGCCTGTAATACTAAATCGGGCAGGCATGTTTTCGGGTTTAAAGCTGATTCCCGCTTGTACATCCCAGGGTAATCCTGTTCTGTTTACTTCATTGTAATCACTTAAAATAAAACCAATATTTTTTATGACTAGTCCTGCAGTGAAATCTTTGTCAGGATGAACGAACAATCCTCCTAAATCAAACAACAATGCTGTTGATCGATAATCGGCAATATTTGAAAACAGTAATTTTGTATTGGCCCCAACCACAAAATTCCCTGAAGTTCTGCTGTGATTAATGGTTAATGCCGTTTCTGCCGATCGAAATGATCCGTTGTAAGCACCTGTCTCATCATACGCATCTATACTCCCCAGGTCAACATGCTGTACAGCAAAACCGAAATCACCCAACTTGCTGTGGTTATGCCTGTAAGCGAAGTTTGCCATACCTACATCTGCAAAATAAAAAAGATAGCCCGCTGTTCCCCATCCTGCAAGTGTATCGCTTGAGGTAGCTGGGTTATTAATAAAAAGATGCGGGTCGGTATTCATTAAAGAAACGTTGTATCCACCTAGAGAGCTAACACGTGACTGCGCAGGAACATTCAAAAAATTATATGACTGAGCTGATAGGCGCCCGGTAATAAGTAAGCCAAAGCCAACTATCAAAAGAGATATGTTCCTAAAGCAAAGACGCACGCATTACATCGTTTTGAAGGAATCCAAAACTAATCTTTTTGCTGCGTAAAACTGAACTGCAAAGGGCTTTTTACTTTTTGCTTCAATAATGCGATTTCTAATACCTCGGCCACATTGTCCACAAAATGAAATATTAAGTTTTTGGTATAGCGCGCTTCAATTTCCTTTATGTCACGTTGATTGCGCTTGCTCAAAATAATTTCCTTGATGCCACTTCTTTTTGCGGCAAGAATTTTTTCCTTAATTCCACCAACTGGAAGCACCTTACCGCGAAGGGTAATCTCACCCGTCATGGCAGTTCTTGGTTTAACCTTGCGTTGGGTGAAAATAGAAGCCAAAGAAGTTAACATGGTAATACCTGCAGATGGACCATCTTTAGGCACTGCCCCTGCTGGCACATGTATATGTAAATCATATTGCTGGAAAACACGATGATCTATTCCAAAGGCCTCTGCATTACTCTTTAAATAAGATAAAGCTGCTACTGCCGATTCTTTCATCACTTCACCCAATTGACCTGAAATGGTCAAGCTGCCTTTCCCTTTGTTCACGCTTGATTCGATAAAAAGAATTTCACCTCCAACTGAGGTCCATGCCAACCCGGTAACCACGCCTGCTACTTCATTGCCCTGGTATAGTTCTTCATCAAAAATTTCTCCCCCCAGTATTTTAACTACTTCCTCCGGAGAAACAATCTTTATATATTTCTCTTCCATAGCAATGGATTTGGCAGCATGCCTTACTACTGACCCTATCTTCCGCTCAAGACTACGCACACCTGATTCGCGTGTATAAGATTCAATGATTTTAGCAATGGCTTTTTTAGAGAATGTCAGATCTTTTTTCTTCAAGCCATGCTCCTTCAATTGTTTAGGCACAAGATGCCTTACTGCTATTTCAATTTTCTCCTCCTGTGTATACCCTGTGATTTCTATGATCTCCATCCGGTCGCGTAGAGCAGGATGTATTGACTCCAAATTGTTGGCAGTTGCAACAAACAATACTTTTGATAAGTCATATTCAACTTCCAGATAATTATCTGTGAAGGTGCTGTTTTGCTCAGGATCTAGTACTTCCAGCAAAGCTGACGAGGGGTCTCCCCTGAAATCGGAACGCACTTTATCTATCTCGTCTAAAATAAAAACAGGATTAGAAGTTTTTGATTTCTTTATGTTCTGTAGCACCTTCCCCGGCATTGCCCCTACATAAGTTTTTCTATGCCCCCGAATTTCTGCCTCATCGTGTACACCACCCAATGACATACGCACATATTTTCTCCGCAAAGCAGATGCTATCGATCTTCCTAAAGAAGTTTTACCTACACCCGGAGGACCGTACAAACAAAGTATAGGTCCCTTCATGTCTTGCTTGAGTTTCAACACTGCCAGGTATTCAAGTATTCGGGTTTTTACCTTCTCTAATCCATAGTGTTCTTTGTTGAGAATGACCGCTGCACGCTTAAGATCAAAATCATCTTCAGAAAATTCGTTCCAGGGCAAATCAAGCATGAACTCTACATAGTTCATCGACACTGGATATTCTGCTGCAGCAGGATTAATGCGCATGAGTTTATCCAACTCCTTGCTAAAATGATCGGCAACTGGCTTTAACCATTTTTTTTGTTCTGCCTTTTTTCGCAATTCCTCTATCTCCTTGTCAGGAGAATCAAAACCGAGTTCATCTTGCAATACCCGAATTTGCTGACGTAAAAAATAATCGCGCTGTTGTTGATCAATATCTGTATGAACCTTCTTATGTATTTCGTGCTTGAGTTCCAGCATCTGCATCTCGCGAAGCATGTATTGCAAAAGCAGTGTGCCTCTCTCAACAATATCGGCTATTTCCAATATTTTTTGTTTATCAGCTACCTCAACACTTAGGTTCGATGAAAGAAAATGAATAAGAAAAACCGGGCTGTGAATATTGTCTAAAGCAACCTGGGCTTCTTGTGGAATTTCAGGATTAAGCTTAAGGATTTTAAAGGCCGCATCTTTAAGCGATTGTATCAATGCCTTGGTTTCCTTGTTGTTTACGCTCACTTTAGGTTCTGTCAATAATTTCACCTTAGCTGTGAGATAGGGCTCTTCCTTTACATATTCCTCCAACTCAAATCGGTTCTTGCCTTGTATGATAATGGTGGTATTGCCATCAGGTAGCACTAGCATTTTTATGATGCGTGCTACGGTACCTATCCGATAAAGATCATCTACAGTGGGTTCTTCGGCATTATTGTTCTTTTGCGAAATCACACCAATAATGCGCGAACCCTGGTAAGCCTTTTTTACCAGGCGAATTGATTTCTGCCTGCCTACTGTAATGGGTATCACTACACCGGGAAAAAGTACGGTATTTTTTATGGGAAGAATAGATAATTCAGCAGGGAGTTCATCTTGCTTCAAGTCGATTTCCTGCTCAGGATTGATCAATTGTATCAAGTCTTCAGATTCGTCTTCAGCAAATTGTGACAAAGGAATGTTCGTAAACATAGCTAGCTAAATGCCAAAATGGCATCTTTATGTATATTAATATAAACTAATAAATAAGTGCTTTAGTTGTCAATATCAATGCCAAAGCTTGTTATTAAGGTATTCAAAACAGAACTTTAGCGAAAGCATTACCTGTGAAATACAGATATTTTTTAAGTATACGACTCAGTTACCTACATTTTTTAGTCTTATTACTCTTTACATCAGGCCCTCTACATGCCCAAAAAGACAAAATAAAGCTAAAAAAGGGGGCTGTCATTAATTTACAGGATTCATTAGAAAGCTTCATCCAGTCTGACATTTTTGAGTTCCCGAATGTCAACCGAATTGCCTTTTATGCCAACGAAGCAAAATTTAAAAAGATCAAGCAGCTTGAAAATGCACGTAACAACCCAGCGCTTTATCTTGAGTTACGTGAGTATGTAAAAAATTTCGGCATCGAAAATTTCTATAAGCAAACGCACCTCATCTGGCAACTGGCCAAGCTATCCGAAGCACATGGACCAAAAGGCGAAGCAGCCCTCTTGTACAAGCTGGTGATCAAACATCATCGGCAGGATATTGATATTCAAAGCGTTTTGCGCCACTACGATTCACTTATGCACAATGAAAAAGATTATTACGTTCCTATTCAACAATACTATGAGTTGGTCGATTTGAGAAAATCGATCGACACACTACAGGCACCCAGAAGCGTGTTGGTAAACATGGGAACTTATATTAACTCTGAAAAACCCGATTATGGTCCTACCTTAAGTGATGATGATGACCTGCTGATTTTTACATCTAAAAGAAATATGCATACACGCGACTTCAACCGCAGCTATGATGAAGATATTTTCTTTAGTAAAAAAGAAAACGGGTACTGGTCACTTGCACAAGAGATTCCCAAAATCAATACCCTGTACAATGAGGGCTCTCCATGCATTAGTAAAGATGGGAAAACATTGTACTTCGCACGGTGCGATTCGCCTGACGGTTTGGGTGGCTGTGATATTTACATGAGCCAGATGCAAAGTGACAGCACCTGGGCGCCTGCAAAAAATATTGGACCTAACATCAATTCATTGTACTGGGATTCGCATCCTTCATTATCACACCGTGAAGATACTTTGTATTTCTCATCTGACCGATTGGGTGGTTTTGGTCTGGCTGATATATACTTTAGTGTGAAAGATAAAAATGGCGCATGGGCTAAGGCCCAAAATGCAGGGCCAATTATCAACACCCGGGGAAGTGAAGTCAGCCCCTTCTTTCATCACAAATTCAACGTACTCTACTTTAGTTCTAATGGTCATATTGTAAATTTTGGTGATTTTGATATTTACAAATCTTACCGGCTCAAAAACAGTTGGAGCGATGCCATCAATATTGGTCCTTTAGTAAACGGGCCTGATAGTGAATATTATTTTACGATAGATTCAAAATCGCAAGAGCTTTATTATGCACGTTCGGTTGAGGGCAACCCGCAAAACATTGACCTGCACTCTTTCCCGCTTCCCATGGGTGCGCAGCCCGAAGCTACAGCCAAATTAAAAGGCTCATTGCTAAACAGTGAAACAGGAGAACCCTTTCAGGGCATAGTCTCGGTTATTGATCTTGACCGCGGCATTGAAGTTGAACCAAAATTTTTGAGACCTGATGGAAGTTTTGATTTTCGCTTGATCAATCACAGTAATTATTTATTGATTATACAGGGCGATGATTTCTTCCGCATAGAAGAACTGTTTTTCTTAGATGGAGAAATGATACTTGATAAAGTTACAGAACCTATCAGCAGCAGGATGAAATTTCAATCGCTCGACTTTGCCACCAACAAAGCAGAGCTGCTGCCAGAGATGTACCCCGACCTTGACAAGCTTGCGAATTTCTTAACCGATCATCCTGATTTTAAATTAAACATTTCGGGTCATACCGACTCCGATGGAAGTGAAGATGCCAATCTTAAACTTTCTCAAGCCCGTGCCGATGCCATAAAGAAATATTTGGTAGATGAAATGTGGATTGAGGCCTCGCGCATAAATGCCAAAGGTTATGGAAGCTCAAGAAAAATCGTTGAAGAATTTACGGAAGAAGATAAGCGCATGAACAGAAGGGTTGAGTTTGAGATTTATCGCGACTAGATTGGTCGATTAATAAAATATACTTCATGCAACTGCTTACGGCACTTCTATTTCATTAGTTTTTTCCCGGTCTTCAAATAGTGGTTAATGGCTCTCTCCCAGTAAGTCATTGACTTAATAAATTCTGCTTCCATACCATTTTGGATAAATGCTACTTGCGTTTCATTAAGTCCGGTGTATTCATAGGTAATCGATGCTTGGGTTTTATCTTCAGCAATAGATTTTAAGCTGATGAAAATTTTTACCACTTGCTCGTTTGGTGTTACTCGAACAAATTCAATTTCATATTTTTTTACGTCATATCTGGTGATATACCAAATAGTGGGGCTGCTGCCATGGTGTGGGGTTGAAAACACACATCCCTGTTCAGCAAAACCTGATTGAGAATAAATAATTTCAAACTCCCAACCATCAATCCAATCTTTCTCCCTCACCGGACAAAGTAATTGAAATACCCTTTCAGGTGAAGCCTCATTAATTTGAGTATAACTGAATTCCTTTCTGCTTGTTTGGAATGACATAGTTTATCTATTGAATTTTTATGTACATCTGTTCAAATAAAAAAGGGACCATAACAGTCCCTTCGGTATAATTTTTTCAAAAGTATTAAGCAAATAACCTCATGATATCATTTGCAAAAATGAATACCATGAGTGTAAGCAAGAATATCATGCCAGCCTTCTGTGCCACCTCCAAAAATTTATCGGACGGTTTGCGACCAGAAAGCATTTCGAACGAGAGAAACATTACGTGGCCGCCATCCAAGGCAGGAATGGGTAAGAGGTTCATAAATGCCAAGACCATTGATAATAATCCTGTCATTCTCCAGAAGCGATGCCAATCCCAGTTGCCACCATAAGCTTGGGCAATACCAATGGGCCCGGCTAAAGATTTCTTAAGAGACAGCTCTCCTTTAAAGATTTTTGAAAATGCCTTTAATTGTAAAAAAACTATTCCGAAAGCACGCTCTGTTCCAATTACCATCGATTCAGGTAAACTATAGGATATGCTTGCTTCTATAAAATCAGATTTTGGAAAATAACCAATGTGTGGTTCATCTTTAAAAGGCTCTGCAAAAGCCAACTGTTGTCCTTCGCGTTCAATTACAAAGCGAATACTGTCGGTCCCTTTCGCTGCTTTTACAATGTCCAACACTTCATCCTGATAAGTTACCGCTTGATTATTTATGCTGATAAATCTATCCCCCTCTTTTAATCCCACCCTATTGGCCAGGGATCCATCAGAAACCAAACCCACTACTGATGGAATACGCATAAAGATGAACTTACCCGCCATTTCCTTATCGTTGAAATATTCAATCAGGTTACCGGGTATAGCTATATCAATTATTTCTCCACCGCGATCAACGGTGTAATATGCATTTGCTGAAAGTAAAACATCAGGATTGAGTACTTGTTGGAAGTCATCAAAATCCTGACCATTAACACGAATAATTTTGTCTCCTGTTTGTAAACCAATTTGCTGCCCAAGTTCCATGGCATGAATTCCGCCTTTGCTATTGATCTCGTCTTTTGAGATGTAGGCATCTCCCATAAAGTAGGTGATACATATAAAGATGAAAATACCCACAAGTACGTTTACAAAAATACCTCCCAACATTACGATCAGACGTTGCCAGGCCGGTTTGGCCCTGAACTCGTATGGCTCTGCGGGTTTCTTCATCGCCTCCGTATCAAGCGATTCATCAATCATCCCGGATATTTTTACATAACCGCCCAGTGGGATAGCACTGAGGGCATATTCGGTTCCGCCTTTAGTAAAGCTGAAAATTTTTGGAGGGAAGCCAATTGAAAACTGCTCAACACGCATCCCGAAATATTTAGCAGCCAATAAATGACCCATTTCGTGCACTGCAACCAAAATAGATAAGCTCAGTAAAATCTGAGCTGTCATAATAAGTCCTTCCATCTCAATAGTTTAAATCCTACAAGTCCGCAATATAATCAGTAATCTAACAACAATCAGGATCGAATAAATTCCCTGGCCATTATACGGGTCTCAAAATCTGTTTGCACGTAATCGGCTAACACAGGGTTGTTAATAAAAGAAACTTTAGCTAAACATTTTTCCACCAGGTCAGGCATTTCAAGGAATTTGATCTTTTCTTCAAGAAATGCCGTCACCGCTATTTCATTAGCTGCATTCAATACGCATGGTGAATTACCACCTTTTTCAAGGGCTTCAAAGGCCAAGGCCAGGTTTTTAAAGGTCTCCATATCGGGCTTTTCAAAAGTAAGGGCCGGATAATTTGCAAAATCAAAGCGGGGGAAATCTGCCTTCAGGCGATCGGGATAGCTCAGGGCAAATTGTATAGGCAGACGCATATCGGGCAAACCCATTTGCGCTTTTATGGAACCATCTTCAAACTGAACCATGCTGTGAATAATGGATTGCGGATGCACCACTACCTCCACCTGATGGGTACGTAAACCAAAAAGCCATTTGGCTTCAATCACCTCCAAACCTTTGTTCATCAGGCTGGCAGAGTCAATAGTAACTTTTGCCCCCATGTTCCAGTTTGGATGTTTGAGTGCCTGCGCTTTGGTAACGTTTAGGAGTTCTTCTTTCCTTTTTCCTCTGAATGGTCCGCCTGAAGCGGTAAGTATTATTTTTTCTATTGTATTGTGAAACTCTCCTACTATGCACTGAAAAATGGCCGAGTGTTCAGAATCTACCGGGTAAATATTTACACCTTTTTCTTTGGCTAATTGTGTGATCAGCTCTCCCGCTACTACCAGCGTTTCTTTATTGGCTAATGCAATATGCTTTCCTGCCTCTATTGCTTTTATGGTGGGCTTTAATCCGGCATATCCTACCAGGGCGGTAAGCACAAGATCAACATTTTCCATCTGTACAATCTGGGCAAGGGCATCTTCACCTGTAAACACTTTTATATTTTTTGGCTCAAGTGCCGATTTTACTTTCGGATATTTATTCTCATCGGCTATCACCACCGCATTGGGTTGAAATGCTTTTGCCTGCTCAATCAATAAATCTGCATTATTCTGTGCTGTCAGTACTTCGACTTCAAAGTGATCAGGATTAGCAGCAATTACTTCTAGGGCTTGTTTACCAATAGAACCTGTGGAGCCGAGTATGGCGATAGATTTTTTCAATTTACTCAAGGTTGTTGATAATATCTTTGATCTCTTTATTTAGTTCGGGCAATATTTTATCAATTACACCCCATACCATTTCCAAATCTACACCCATATAATCGTGTATCAGTTTATCTCTCATGCCAGCCATTTTAGACCAAGGTACTTGTGGGTGTTGTGAACTTAATTGTTGTGAGATGTGCTTAGATGCTTCACCAATTATTTCAAAATTTCTGATTACCGCATCTTTAACCAAATCGTTTTTATAAAAATCTGATGCTGCTAGATTTTGAGTGTAATTCAAAATGGCACTAATTGAATCACTTATATGCAATAAATATACTTTATCGTTTTTCATACAAGGAAATCAAATTAGCGACTTGAAATCCTTTTCAATGGATGATTTGATGTAGGGGCTGATAGCTTTTTCAGAAACCAAATCAACCTTAATGCCTAATGCTTCCGAAAGCTCCTGTTCCAAGCCGATTAAATCAAGAAGATTAATTTTTTTTTCAAATTCAACAAGCAGATCAAGGTCACTGCCAGGATGAGATTCACCTCTTGCATATGAGCCGAATACACCTAATTTTTTTGGTAAGTAAGGTGATAGCTTACTTACAATTATCTTTTTTTGGCTCACATCTATCATAATGTAAATTTAACCAATTCTTCCGCAATCTTCCTATCATTCGAAAGCCTGGGTACTTTGTTTTGTCCACCCAGCTTACCCTGTGATTTCATGTACACAACAAAAGCATCTCTATTCAGTGGCCTGATGACCAATGTACGCAAAATGCTACCGCTAATCAGATCGTCATAATAAACATTGAGTTCACGCAAATGGTTATCAAGCGCTAATGAAAAGGAATTCATGTCATGAGGCAATTGCTCGAAAGCGATAAACCACTCGTGATGCGGCAAACCCTCAGCCGGGTTAACCTGTGGGGCAACGGTAAATTCAACAAATTTTACTTCCGGAAAATTTTCTGATGTTAAGCGCATCGCTTTCTCCACCTCTTCGGCTATTACATGTTCACCAAATGCCGATATAAAATGCTTGATGCGGCCGGTGACTAAAATTTTGTAAGGGTCTTTTGAAACAAACTTAACGGTGTCGCCAATGGAGTAGCCCCACAAACCTGCATTGTTGTTAATTATGACAGCATAATTTTTTCCTAGCTCAACATCCTCAATACTCAGGCGCGCAGGATTTTCATTGAAGTACTCTTCTGCAGGAATAAATTCAAAAAATATTCCAGCGTTGAGTAAAAGTAAAAGTGCGTTGTCGTCTTGAGAATCCTGGTAAGCAATAAATCCTTCAGAAGCCGGATACGTTTCTATGGAAGCCACCGATTTGTCAATGGAATCAAAAAGTTTTTTACGATAAGGCTCAAAGTTTACACCTCCATAGACAAACATCGAGAAATCGGGAAATACATCTTTTATTTTTTTACCTGTGCGTTCAATGATTCTATCAAAATACATTTGAACCCAGGGAGGTATTCCCGAAATCAGCGTCATGCGTTGATCAATAGTTTCATCAATGATGCGTTCCAGCTTTTCTTCCCAGTCATCAATGCAATTGGTTTCATAGCTGGGTAACTGATTTGTGCGCAGGTATCCGGGAACATGGTGATTAACAATTCCTGATAATCGGCCCATATTTATACCGGCTTTCTTTTCAAGCACCGGACTGCCAGAAAGAAAAATAAGTTTGCCATCCAAAAAATCTGCTTCGCCAGTTTCGTGTACATAACTTAGTAAAGCATTTCTTGCGCTGTTGATATGATTAGGAATGGAGTCTGCTGTAATGGGGATATACTTAGCGCCAGAGGTAGTGCCCGATGTTTTTGCAAAATATGCAGGCAATCCCGGCCAAAGTACATTGGCATTGCCTTGCAATACCTTCTCGATATAGGGCTTTAAGTCCTCATAATCTCTTATGGGAACAGACTTTTTGTAATCATCGTACGTCTTTATGTCAGTAAAACCGTGATCGGAACCAAAAACAGTACTTTTTGCCTTATGGATAAGGGTATGGAATACCTTTTGCTGAGAAATGCCTGGTTGTGTGGCCCAGTGCTTTGTTTGTGCAGCAATAAAGGCCGCTAAGGGTTTACTAAGTACAGATCGGATGCCCATTGGTAGCAAAAGTACTAAACCGGCTTAAGCCTGCATAACCTGACTGGTTTTAGAACGTTATTTATTTGAATAGACAAGAACTAAAGAAATGAGAAATACAAAATTTATCCTGCTTGCTTTTATTGCCGGATTGGCGGGTGCCTTTGTTTACGACTTCATAAAATCTTCGGGCCAAGTCATAAACGAAGAGCCCGAATACAAAGCATTGAATTTTACATCGGGTAACTTAAGCAACAATAACATCTCGCCAATACGTGAACTTTCACTCAGCTCTACCGAGGATTTTGTTGCCGCATCAGAACTAAGCAACAGAAGTGTGGTTTACATCAAGAACTATTCGCGGGTGTCTACCACCAGTTGGATAGATCTATGGCTTGGAGGTCGAACCAGCCAAACGCAGATAAGCACGGGCTCTGGTGTAATTTTCACCGAAGACGGTTATATCGTCACCAACAATCATGTGATTGAGTCGGCTGATAAAATTGAAATTGTCTATAACAAAAATACCTACGTTGCTGAACTAATTGGAACTGACCGCTCTACTGATCTTGCTGTATTAAAAATTGATGAAAGTAATTTACCAGCAGCTAAACTGGGCAGCTCAAAAACATTGGCCGTGGGAGAATGGGTGTTGGCTGTTGGCAATCCTTTTAACTTAACTTCTACAGTTACCGCAGGCATAGTAAGTGCAAAAGGCCGCGAGATCAATGCTTTGCAAGATAAATTTCCAATTGAATCATTTATACAAACCGATGCCGCCATTAATCCCGGCAACAGCGGTGGTGCCCTGGTAAACAAATACGGAGAAGTGGTAGGCATTAACACCGCCATACTTTCGCGTACCGGTACTTTCACCGGTTATGGTTTTGCAGTACCCGTTGACATCGTTAAAAAAATTTTTGCTGACCTGGTAAAATACCGTACCGTGCAAAAATCATTTTTTGGCGGCAACATAGCCGACTACGATTCGCAGATTGCCAAACGATTAAACCTGGATATTGATCTAAAAAATTTTCGTGGTGTACTCATTGCTTATCTGCAAAAAGATGGCGCAGCTGCTAAGGCCGGATTAAAAGAAGGAGATATCATTACTCATATTGACAATGAAGAAATCAACAGTCGCAGTGCATTTGAAGAAGAGCTGAGTTACCGTTCTCCGGGCGATATCATTACCGTGACCTACCAAAGAAACAAACAGGAAAACAAGGCAAGGGTAACCCTTACCAATCGCGATGGTGTAGCAGGGATTACCAAAAGGGAAATTCTCAGCTCAGTAGAATTGGGTGCACAGTTTGAAGCGCTTTCCAAAGTTGAGAGAGATTTATACGAAGAGCGTTACAACTTCACGCTCGATGGGGGCGTTAAAGTTTTTAATATAAAAGAGGGGGCCTTTAGAAAAAATGGCATACCAGAAGAGTTTGTTGTAACAGCCGTTAATCGTGTGGCAATTAATACCCCACTTGAATTACTGGAAGCATTAGAAAAAGTAAAGTACCGTTGTGAGCTAGAAGGGCTCAACAAAGGCAACAGGGTAAGGTTCTTGTTTTACAAGTAAGAATCCGCAATTGCATTAAAACAAAAACAGCAGGGCGATATACCTGCTGTTTACTTTTAATCTCTATTAAAATAATTTATGCGGCTTTCATTTTTATTTTCTTATTCAACTCCTCCACCTGCGATTTAAATCCAGAATCTGTTTCCATCATGTCTTCCACGCTTTGCAATGCATGAATGATGGTGCTGTGATCACGCCCGCCAAAATTCTGACCAATAACTGAAAGCGTAAGTTGCGTATAACGCTTGCATAGGTAAATGGCTACTTGTCGTGGCACCACGATTTCACGCTTCTTCACTTTTGCCTTTAATGACTCCACATCAATCTTAAAATATTCGGCTACTGTTTTTTGTATATAATCCACACTTACATCGGCTTCAATCTCTTTCACGATATTTTTCAATACCTGCTTGGCCAGTTCCAGGTCTATATCCCGTTTTAACAAAGTTGAGTGGAACATTAATGAATTAAGCACCCCATCAAGGTCTCTAAGATTAGTATCCACCGTATATGCCAAATACTCTGCTACTTCATTGGGCATTTCTATGCCATCAGAATCCATCTTGCGCCCAATAATTGCCAATTTGGTTTCCAAATCGGGTTCCATTAAATCGGCCGTAAGCCCCCATTTAAAACGACTGACCAATCGCTCATGAAATCCTTTCATATCGCGGGGCGGACAATCACTGGTCATAATAATTTGCTTACCGCTTTGGTGCAACTGATTGAAAATGTAAAAGAACATTTCCTGGATTTTCTCTTTTCCGGATAAAAACTGCACATCATCTATAATGAGTACATCCACCTGCATATAAAAATTCTGAAATTCCTGTATGCGGTTGTTTTTGATTGCTTCAATAAACTGGTTCATGAATTCGTGCAAATGCACATACAACACAAACTTATCACTCAGGTTATTTCTTATTTCATTACCTATAGCCTGCACAAGGTGTGTTTTACCCACACCTACCCCCCCGTACAACATCAATGGATTGAATGAAGTAACACCGGGCTTTTTGGCTACAGCCATCCCTGCTGACCGCGCAAGGCGATTACAATCGCCTTCAACAAAATTTTCGAAGTTGTAGGTTGTATTCAATTGTGAATCGAATACCAGCTCTTCGACCACTTTATCCTGGAAGGGAGAAAAAGCATCCGATTTTCCATTTGAGCTATTTCTTCTCGAACCGTTGTTAGGGTAATTTACTGCCAGTGCAGGACTTTGCGTGTTGCCACTGTCCACAATAACTGAATATTCAAGTCTTGCTTCCGGGCCAACCACCTGATGAATAGCACTTTTTAACTCGTTAACATAATTATCTTCCAGCCACTCGTAAAAAAACTGGCTGGGCACCTGAATGGTTAATACCTTGTTATCAAGCTTGAGTGGAACAATAGGTTGAAACCAGGTAACGTAACTTTGCTCTGCAACTTGCTTCTGAATGATATTGAGACAATTATTCCAAAGTGTGTTGCAGTCCTGAGTCATTGATAAATTGAATTATTAAAAAAAGAATTAAAGCCATTCCCTTTTTTTGAAGGGAGACAAATTTGTAAAAAAATGAATAAAGAAAAAAAGATACTTACCTATTGTATTTTTTATTTTTTTTAATGAAATGCAAAACTAAATACTTGATATTTGAGTGTAATGCAACCGATTGATAGATTGTGCCCTGATTTAATCTTTAATGAAAATAAATAAAAATCTTTTCCAGGAATTTAAAGCAGCTAAAAAGTCAGACTGGAGTGCTCAGGCTTCCAAAGAAAATAAACAACCCGACCCGCTCTCATCATTGGCTTTTACGCATGAAAACGGCATAAAGCAGTTGCCTTATTACGATGAGAGCGATGCAGAAAAAAAACTTCCCGCAATTGCGCCTGACACTTCTTCCGTTTATGGCCCCCGAAGCTGGCAGAATATTGCCTTAGTCTCAATTCAAAATAAAGAAAATCCCAACCATGCAGCACTCAGGGCTTTAAATGCCGGAGCCGATGGTATTTTGTTCGATCCGGGACTTCATCCCAAAATCGAACAAGCCTGGTTTAAAGATATCAAGCCAGAATATTGTACCCTCTCCTTTTTAGCTGATAACATTAAGGATTTTTCTGCCCTAACACGGCTCCCCCAAATACAGGGTATTTTATTTTGGCAACATGAGGATAAAAAATTTAGTGACTTCATTACAAACAACAAACCTGCTAAACTGAGGGTAGCCGGAATTATAATGGATGCAGCTGATCCTGTTCAAAGCATTAGTAAGGCTATTATTCAGAGCGCACAAATTATTCAAAAATTATTGGCTTCCGGATTTGGTCCAGATGAGGCTGTGCGCGAAATCGCTTTCCTGTTTCCTTCCGGTGATAATTTCTTTGGCGATATCGCAGCGCTTCGCGCTTTGCGTTTTTTGTTCCAACAAATCTCGCTTCAAACCGGGGCCAACGAATTTAGTAAAGAAGATTTACCCATTCACGTGCGTTGTGCAAGGTGGAAGGAAGATAAACTGGAACCACACAGCAATATGCTGCGCAATACCACAGCTGCCATCGCAGCTGTTTCTGGAGGAGCTGATTTCCTTACGCTTGACCCGGAACTGGCCGCTGGCATGGAAGCGCGCATTG
>CAZVFM010000033.1:0-18917 GCA_964626095.1 uncultured Roseivirgaceae bacterium
CGGCACCTATATAAAAAAGTCTTCCGCCTTTGTTCAAACTTTCAAATACTGCATCACATAAAGCTTCGATTTGAGGAATGCTTTTCTCTACCGCTCGGGCCACAGTCTGATCTTCTCTATTGATGTTGACAAGTAAATCATGTATACTCATCTTTTCAAGATCGTTGTAATTGGATTCAGATTCGGTGCCTGGGTTATTCATCCTGATACTATATTGTTAAATCACTTTCATGATACAAAGTTAAACCTGCAATCGGGCTTTCAATAATATTGCGTACGTTCAACCCCCTATCGTTCATTACCTTCCTTAGTACATCGCTAAAATAGAAGGCTACCGAGCCGGTAAAATGTATTTTCAATTCTTGGTGCCTGGCATACTTTACAATGTTCTTTAACACAAATTCATCAAATCCCTGGTAAGCCAGTTGATAGCAATAAGGCTCTTTGAGGTGTTGAAAAATAAAATGCGAGAAACTTCCCAGAAACCTTCCCGGCATTTCCTGATTGTATACGCGATCGAGAATTTCTTCTCTTTCAAAAGGGAATCGTTTTTTAAATTGATCCCATAATTTTTCAGGCAAGTCTTTCCTCAAATAATCAGCAACAATTCGTTTACCAAAATAAGATCCAGAACCTTCATCGCCCAACACATATCCTAAAGAAGTAACATTATCTGCAATTTTATCACCATCATAGTAGCAAGAGTTTGCCCCAGTACCGAGAATACAAGCGATACCCTCTTCCTTACCACAAAGTGCTCGTGCTGCAGCAAGTAAATCATGCCAAACTTCTATATGTGCCTGCGGAAAGAGCTTTTCAAATACATTACGAATATTTTTTCTGTTCTTTTCTGATGAACATCCCGCACCGTAATAAAATATTTTAGCAATGTCAGTTTTTAACTGAGGTAACAGCACCTCTCTTACTTCTTGCTCAAACTGCCGGATATCCTGATAATAAGGATTGAATCCGATGGTTTGTACTTGTTCAATTTTTCTATAGGCATCAATAATCCTCCAGTCTATTTTAGAAGCACCGCTATCTGCTATTAGTATCAAGCTTGTATATATTTTGTTATTAAAATTACGATTAAGAATTTACTAAACGTCCGATGATTTTAAATTTATCAAATACTTTATCAGTATGTGGGGCATCGGGCAATTCATCGGTAAGATCCTGCCCGGCCCAATGCTCATAATGCGTGCCTTTAAACCATAGCCTTGATGAAGAAACATCATAGATATTTCCCCTATAGGCCACCCACACTTCAGGTTTGTCTTGCCCATTGCGTAGCGCAAGTTGTGCTTTGGTATAGTTTGGAACGCTCATTTTTATGGCTAGATATCCGTAGAAATTATTCTTACATCAATGGTTTGCTTGGCATTTTAAATTGCCTCAAATTTCAACAATTAAAACTCAAATACCTTAATCCTGTAAATCTATGAAATACGCTAGTATACTATTATCCATACTTTTATTGCTGGCATGCAGCAATGAAAGCAAAAAGGAGATCAGCCAAATGACTGACGAAGAAATTATGACTTATGCCAATGAGCTTGCACAAAAGTTCATCATCACTGATGGTCATGTTGATTTGCCTTACAGGCTAAAGGTCAAAAATTTCCGACTGGAAAAGGAATACATGGGTATTCCTATAGAAACAGATGAGGGCGATTTTGATTATGTAAGGGCCAAGAAAGGAGGGCTTGATGCGCCATTTATGTCAATTTACATACCCTCAAGTTATCAGGTTACCGGAGGGGCAAAAGAATTGGCCGACACACTCATCAACATGGTTAAAGGTATTGTAGATGCACATCCCGATAAATTTACAAGTGCCGGAACACCAGATGAAGTTCGCGCTGCTTTTAAATTGGGAAAAGTGTCGCTGCCTTTGGGCATGGAAAATGGTGCGCCAATTGAAGATGACATCAACAATGTAAAATATTTTTATGAAAGAGGTATTCGCTATATAACGCTTACCCACGGAAAGGACAATCTGATTTGCGATTCTTCATATGATACCACACGCACATGGCAAGGTTTAAGTCCCTTTGGTCGCGAAGTGGTGGCAGAGATGAACCGTGTAGGCATTATGGTGGACATATCACATGTATCTGATGATACTTTTTATCAGGTAATTGAAGCCACCAAAGCACCTGTTATCGCATCGCACTCATCGGCCCGTGCTTTCACACCCGATTTTGAACGAAATATGAGCGATGACATGATTAAAAAATTAGGAGAAAACGGAGGGGTAATTCAAATAAATTTTGGCTCATCTTTTCTGGATGGAGAACTTACTAAAAAGAATTCAGAGAACAGGCAAAAGCTTGGAGCCATATTAAGGGAACAAGGACTTAGCTTTAGAGACGAGGCCGCAAAAGAAATTATTGAAACTTTTAGAAAGGAGAACCCTTCTTTATTTGCGGATGTAGAAACTGTTGCTGACCATATTGATCATGTAGTAAAACTTGCTGGAATAGATCATGTGGGGTTGGGATCGGATTACGATGGTGTAGGCGACAGTTTACCCACCGGATTGAAGGATGTTTCTCAATACCCTAATTTAATATATGTATTACTGAAAAGAGGATATAGTGAAAATGATATAGAAAAGATTTGCAGCGGCAATGTGTTTAGGGTTTGGCAGAAAGTAATTGATGTTGCAGCTGAATTGCAATCCTGATTATTATGAAGAAAATCAAGTTAAGTCCGGCTGCTTAGTCGGACTTTTTCCATTTTAATTTACTTACAAGCGAAAAAACCTCAGCTTCTAATTTTTTTAGTGATTCCGGGGCGCCATAATAATCTTCTATTTTTTTTTGACGCCCTTGATGATTAAAGCTAAGGTAGATTGTGGGCATATCAGAGACTTGCGCGGTATATTGATCTTTTAACTCAAAAATTTCAGAATCGAATAGCGCAATTAATCTTTCAAGCTCAGATTGCTTAAGTTTGGACCTAAAGTACCCTTTGATTTTAAGAAATTGTTCTGCCTCGAGGGTTACAGTTCCGTTTTCATAAATATTGATGGTATACACCGGACAACTACCAAAACAAGGGGTGGCTTGCTGGGTTATTATTGGTGAAGAGTTTGGGATTAAAAGATTCCTACAGCCTTGACTTAGTAAAACCAAAGAGATAGACAATAACAAATAATAATGAATCTTCATGGGTACCTTAAAGATAGAACCATTATTATAAATTTATGTTATAACTTGGTCGACAGATGAAAATCAGGACATTTTTAACGATATTTTTTTTAAGCTTCCTTGTGGGGCAGCCCCTCTTTGCGCAAGAACTTGAAATCCGTGAGATAAAAGAACCCACTGTATGTTATGCTGGATTTGGGCCAAGAGAATTATATATTCCCCCCCCACAAAGTTTTCAAAAGTTTAGCGAAGGGCTTTTCTTGCGCGGAGAAAACGTACCAGCAATTTTTGAAGTTGAATATATAGGTTTTGAAAACGCACCAGCAGCGAGAGATGCTTACCAGTTTGCAGTTGATATATGGAGTTCTCTTTTGCAAAGTAAGGTTCCTATAAGGGTTAGAGCAGTTTGGACACAATTAAATCAAGGGGTATTGGGGGGTGCGGCACCTGGTGCTGTTGTAAGAAATTTTAATGGAGCCCAAAAAGTTGGAGTATTTTATCCTGTTGCGCTAGCTGAAAAGATGGCCGGAATAGAAATTACCGGAGCCGGAAGCATTGATATTTTCTCGCAATTTAATAGTAATGTCAACTGGCATTTTGATCCCAATACAACTCCTCCTGTAGGCCATTTTGACTTTGTCACAGTTGTATTGCATGAAATAGGTCATGGTCTTGGATTTTTTCATACATTTTCTCTTGTTGAAGGAAATCAAATACAAGCAGAATATGGCTTTCTAGATACAATTATACCTATTTTTTATGACACCGAGCTACAAAATGGAGAAGGCGAAAATATACTAAAGACCTTTCCCTCACCGTCCAATACAATTAAGACAGCAATTGCCAGTAACGACTTGTTTTATAATTCTGTAAGTGCAACAGATGAAGAAGGTGAGCTACCTAAGTTGTATGCGCCATTTTCTTATAATCAGGGGTCAAGCGTATCCCACCTTGACGAGACAACCTATAATGACTCAGATAATGCATTAATGACCCCTCAAATTGATTTTAGAGAAAGGATACATGATCCAGGATATATAACGCTAGGGATGTTTAATGATATGGGTTGGCGCTTTATACGAATTGTTCATACACAAGTACCAAATAGTGAAGATTTGGATGGAATTTTTGAGGTAAAAGTTAAACTTGAACCAGACACCTACGATGGTTATGGTTACCAACCCGAACAAGTAAATCTAGTTTATATTACAAATGGATTGCAGCAGTCAGAAACTACAATTCCAATGCAGCATACAGGCGAGCCGGATGAGTTTGTTGCCTATATAAATGGAATCAATGAAGAAGCTATTTTTTCATATCATATTTCTATTGTTGATACCGATGATAGGACACTTACGAAACCAGGGAAACTTCTCAACCTAGAGGGAGAGGATATTCAGCTGTTTTTTGATTTTACTGTTGGTCCAGATTTTGAACCCCCATCAATTTTTCATGATCAACCGCCTTTTATTCGGGCGGAGAACGAAAGTTTTCGAGTTGAAGCATTTGTTACGGATAATATTGGTGTTGATGAAGTAATTTTAGAGTATAGCTACAACGAAGAAGTTCAAAGTCCATTGCTTTTAACGAAGGATTCAAATGATGAGGCTTTGTTTTTTGTGATGATTGATTTAACAGCTTTTGATCTTCAAGAGGGAGACATGTTGAGCTATAGATTTATTGCCACAGATAATTCTGCAAATCAAAACAACTCAATTTTTCCAGAGGAGGGTTTTATCAGTGTTAACGTAGTTGCGTTGTTATCAACCCAAGACAGTTATGAAAATGACTTTAATACTTTAACCGATCACTTTTTTGGGAGTAACTTCCGAATTGAGCAACCTGAGGAATTTAATGATCCTGCTATACATTCAGACCACCCGTACCTAAATGGAACAGGTCCAAACTTTGAAAGTAATTATACTTATCAGCTTAGGGTGCCAATCCGGATTGCAGATGAAAATGCAGTATTTACTTTTGATGAAATTGTATTAGTTGAACCCGGAGATGCTGGAGCAGTTTTTGGAAGCAGCAATTTCTGGGACTATGTAATTGTCGAAGGTTCCAGAGATGGAGGTGTGTCATGGATTCCTCTAATCGATGGGTATGATAGTAGAGATAGAAACGTGTGGCTTACTCATTACAATAGTAGTATGTCAGGAATGAATTCAACTGCAGTAGGTGAGCCCTCTTTATTTAGAAAAAGAATAATTAATTTACTAAATACATTTGAACCAGAGGAGGTCGTAGTATTTAGATTTAGGTTATTTGCGGATCAGCTTGCGAACGGCTGGGGCTGGGCAATAGATAACCTAAAAATACAAATCGATGAAAGTCCACCTGTAATTTTACATAATCATTTAGACTATCTTGATATAGCAGCCGATGAAATCTTCATTCAATTTATTGTTGAGGAAGATCCAAGTGGAATAGAAGCTATTTCTATTGACTATTTTTTTAATAATGACGAACAGGGGACTATGGACATCCCATATGTAGAGGGAATTAACGAATACACCTTAACTCTAAGTTTACAAAACCCATTATCAGAATCAGATGTATTTAAATATCGAATAAGAGCAACAGATAATGCTGGAAATGAGAATTTATTACCTGGTAGCGATTATTTTGTGGCACCTGTTCTATTCGCAACATCGCCAATTAATTCATATGTGAATGATTTTAACACTTCAAGCGATGATTTTATAGGAAACTTTTTTTCAATTTATCAGTCCTCTAACTTTCTGAACCCCTCCATACACTCATCCCATCCTTACCCAAATGGTTTTGGTTTGGGTAAAACATCAAATTTTACTTATACATTAAAGCATCCAATTATTTTTAATTCATCAAATCCGTTTATAGTATTCGATGAGATTGCTATTATAGAATCAGGTGTTGGAAACTCACCCTTCGGAACTGATGAATTTAATGACTATGTAATCGTTGAAGGATCTATAGATGGTGGAAGAGAATGGTTCCCCTTTCTGGAGGGATATGACTCAAGAGAGCAAAATATTTGGCGAACTGTATTTATCCAAAATGGATTTGGTCTACCTGGAATGTTCAGGACACGCTTCCTTAAAATGAATGAAAGTCATGATTTTCTTGATGGGGATCAAATTTTCGTAAGATTTCGTTTATTCAGCAACGAAGCAAATAACGGCTGGGGCTGGGCAATAGACAATATCCAAATTCAGGGGCCCATTACTTCGGTCGAAGACACACAGCTTGATAGTAATGCCATTCAACTATATCCCAATCCAGCCAATCAAAATGTACACCTAAAAATTGAATTACCCGGCTTTAGCGGAAAGCTGAGCCTCATTGTGCTGGATATGATGGGCAAGCCTCGTCATAAGCTTAAACTTGAAGTATCAGAAGGCAAGGCTGAGGCTTTAATGGAACTTAGCGCTATGCCGGCAGGACAATACCTGATTCGCGCGCAAACTGAAAAATTTAGTATGAGCAAGAAGTTAATGGTGATCAAGTAGTCCTGCTGAAAAATTGACATTAAATTGAGAAGTAAGCAGGTTAAATGGGTTTCGATTCTTGGCATTTTATCTAACTTTGAGCCCCGGTAACTAAATTTTCCCAAATCCAGAAATGCCAAGAGACAGAAGCATCCGCTCCGTACTGATTATCGGCAGCGGCCCTATTATTATTGGCCAGGCTTGTGAGTTCGATTATGCCGGTTCACAAGCGGCCCGTTCTTTAAGAGAAGAAGGTGTTGAGGTGGTGCTAATTAACAGCAATCCCGCCACTATAATGACCGATAAGGTAACGGCAGATCATATTTACCTAAAGCCTCTCACCAAGAAATCCATTCGCGAAATTTTAGAAAAGCATCACATAGATGCGGTTTTACCTACCATGGGTGGCCAAACTGCTTTGAATCTTTGCATTGATTGTGAAAAGGCAGGTATCTGGCTACACTATGGGGTTCGCATCATTGGTGTTGATATACACGCCATTGAAACCACTGAGGACAGGGAAAAATTCAGGTTAAAAATGAATGAGTTGGGGGTTATGGTTTGCAAAGGCTCTACCGCAACCTCATTCCTTGAGGGCAAGGAAATTGCGCAGGAAATAGGCTTTCCACTAGTTATTCGCCCCTCGTATACGCTTGGGGGTACTGGAGGGGGCTTTGTTGAAAAACCTGAAGACTTTGACGCAGCGCTTAATCGCGGACTACATGCTTCACCCATTCACGAAGTACTTATTGAGCAAAGCATAATGGGCTGGAAAGAATATGAGCTAGAACTGCTGCGTGACGATAACAAGAACATCATCATTATTTGCTCCATCGAAAATTTTGATCCGATGGGCATACACACAGGAGACTCAATTACGGTAGCCCCTGCCATGACACTGCCTGATACCGTGTATCAGAAAATGCGTAACCTGGCCATCTCAATGATGAATGGTATTGGCCATTTTGCCGGAGGTTGCAATGTGCAGTTTGCAGTTAATCCAGACAACGATGATATCATTGGCATTGAAATAAATCCCCGTGTTTCTCGATCGTCTGCATTGGCGTCAAAAGCCACTGGGTATCCTATTGCTAAGATCGCAGCAAAACTTGCCATTGGTTATAATCTTGATGAGCTGAAGAATGCAATTACTGGAACAACAACAGCCTATTTTGAACCTGCCCTCGATTACGTTATCGTAAAAATCCCTCGTTGGAATTTTGATAAATTCCAAGGGGCAGATCGCAGGTTAGGTTTACAAATGAAATCTGTTGGTGAAGTAATGGGAATAGGTCGTAATTTTCAGGAGGCATTGCAAAAAGCTTGTCAGTCATTAGAGATTAGAAGGAATGGATTAGGAGCAGATGGAAAACAGCTTACTAAGCAAGCAGAAATTTTACATAGTCTAGCTAACCCAAGCTGGAACCGCCTCTTCCATATTTACGATGCCATGAAAATCGGCATTCCACTTAAAACCATTCAAAATATAACCAAGATAGATAAGTGGTTTTTAGAGCAAATAGAAGAGTTGATTCAACTTGAGAATGACATTGAAAAGTGTACGCTGGAGTCGCTCCCGAAAGAATTACTCAGGACGGCAAAAGAAAAAGGATATGCCGACAGACAAATTGCTCATTTGTTAAGATGTTTAGAGAGCGAGGTCTTTATAAAGCGCAATGATTTTGGAATTAAGCGTGTATATAAGTTAGTTGATACTTGCGCGGCAGAATTTGAAGCGCAAACTCCTTATTACTATTCTTCATTTGATTCAGAGAATGAATCCGTAGTTTCTGATAAAAAGAAAGTAATTGTCCTTGGTTCTGGGCCAAACCGCATTGGCCAGGGAATAGAGTTTGATTATTCCTGTGTACACGGAGTACTGGCAGCAAAAGAATGTGGTTATGAAACCATCATGATCAATTGCAATCCCGAAACTGTTTCTACGGATTTTGACATTGCAGATAAACTTTATTTTGAACCGGTATTCTGGGAACATATTTATGATATCATTCTTCATGAAAAACCAGAAGGGGTTATTGTACAATTGGGTGGACAAACAGCTTTAAAACTTTCTGAGAAATTAAATAAGTACGGCATAAAAATAATTGGGACTTCATTTAACTCACTTGATCTTGCCGAAGATCGCGGTCGTTTCTCCACATTGCTAAAAGAACAGGGTATACCTTATCCTGAATTTGGTGTGGCAACTAATCCGGATGAAGCGCTTGAAACCAGCAAACACATCGGGTTCCCATTACTAGTAAGGCCCTCCTATGTTTTAGGTGGACAAAGCATGAAGATTGTGATCAATGAGAAAGAACTTGAAAGTCATATCATCGATATCTGGAAACATTTGCCTGACAATAAAGTATTGCTCGATCATTTTTTGGATGGAGCCATAGAAGCAGAGGCTGATGCCATCTGTGATGGTACGGATGTTTACATCATTGGCATAATGCAACATATTGAGCCCGCAGGAATACATTCTGGCGATTCTTACGCTGTGCTTCCTCCCTATAACCTGGGCGATTTCGTAGTTAAGCAAATGGAACATTACACAGAGAAGATTGCAAAAGCATTGCAGGTGAAAGGACTTATCAATATTCAGTTTGCAATTAAGAACGATAAGGTATATATCATCGAGGCAAATCCTCGTGCTTCACGTACAGTGCCTTTTATTTGCAAAGCGTACGATGAGCCTTATGTAAATTATGCCACTAAAGTGATGTTGGGAGAAAAGAAAGTGAAAGATTTTAATTTTAATCCAACCAAGAAGGGGTATGCAATTAAGGAACCGGTATTTTCGTTCAGTAAATTCCCTGATGTAAACAAAGAACTAGGACCAGAAATGAAATCAACAGGTGAGGCAATTTATTTCATTGACGATTTAATGGACGATTACTTCCTGAATATTTATAACGAGCGTAATTTGTACTTGAGCAGATAATGAAAATTAGTTTATTGAAACCTTTATAGGGTTTTCAAGGTTTCTATACAAAGAAAAATAACGATGCTTAGATTTCTCCTTATACTATCATTAATCATGTTTGTGGTTTTTAAACTTGGTGGCTTCTTTTTTCGCCTGGCTGCCGGCTCAAACACAAACCGTAATCCACAGCAGGCATCCAATCGCAATAGCGGAAATGTCAATATTAACCGCAATCCTCAGCAAACCTCAAAAAATAGGGATTTTAAAGGCGGTGAATACATCGATTATGAAGAGATAAAATAAGGCCTTTACTTTCATAATTATATCACTTAATTTCGATGGAATATTCAAACTTACGTTCCGTTGAAATCCTACATAGTTTTCTTACTTGTATTACTTCCTTTGTTGGGAATATGCCAGGATAATCAAAAAAAACTGGCCCTCGTAATTGGTAATGCAGCTTACCAGCATGGCGGAGCGTTAAAAAATCCCGTCAATGATGCGAGAGCAATAGCCAAATCTCTTGAATCCATGGGCTTTGATGTGTTAAAGCATGAAGAGCTGGGACAAAATCAAATGAAACAAGCGATCAATGCTTTCGGATTGAAATTACGAGACTATGATGTAGGCCTGTTTTATTATGCAGGACATGGAATACAACATAAAGGAGCTAATTATATGATACCGGTCGAAGCCGATTTGCAAGCGGCTGAACAGATAGAATTTGATTGTGTATCGGCCGATCGGGTATTGGCATTTATGGAATCGGCCAAAACAAAAGTCAATATTATCATCATGGATGCCTGTAGAAATAATCCCTTTGAGAGAAGTTGGAACAGAAGTGCCCAGGGAAATGGTCTGGCTATGATGAATGCGCCAACCGGAACTTTAATTGCTTATGCCACAGCCCCCGGGAAGGTTGCGTCTGATGGCGAAAGTACCAACGGCCTATACACAAGTGTATTGCTAAAGTATATGAAAGACTCTGGTCTTAATATAGAGCAGGTATTCAAACGTGTGAGAACCGAAGTAACAGAGAAATCTTTTGGGGCACAGGTGCCATGGGAAACCACCTCACTCACCGGAGGTGATTTTTATTTTGTAAATAAACCTCTGGCAGTGGTAGATGCTAACCGCAAGGCAATTGTCAACACAGGCACAGAAGATGTTGAAAGATATTATACACTGGGCAATGAAAAATATGATGATAAATTATACGATGAAGCGATCACTTATTTCTCCAAGGCCCTGGAAGTTGATCCCACCTATTTCAATGCCATGTTATGGAGAGCCCATGCTAAATATGCCAAGGGGCAATACAATGAATCGATCCTTGATTACAACAAAACACTTGAGCTAAGCCCCGGTGAAGCCCCGGCCTATTATTATCGTGGCCTTGCCAAATACCAACTAGATAAAACCAATGAAGCAATACCTGATTTTTCTTTAGCGATAAGATATGATAGGAATTATGTAAACGCATATTTTTGGAGAGGTTATTGTTACTATTTGAACGATAAATATTTTGCAGCAATCGAAGACTATAACAAGACCGTAAATTTTTCGCCTGATTATGCAGACGTATATTATTATAGAGGGCTTGCTTATTATGCTTCTGAAGAATACAACAACGCGATAAACGATTTTTCTTACAATCTAAAATTGAAGCCCGATTATGCAGAAGGACATTATATGCTTGCTAACTGTTATTACTCTATAGAAAATTTTAAAGAAGCAATATTGTCTTATACTTCTGCGATAAGTTATAAACCAGATTATGCACTGGCCTATTACTGGAGAGCACGTGCTTATAATAACTCAAGTTTAAAAGCAGAGGCCCTGCGCGATGTACAATCCGCGCTGAGAATTGATCCAACCAACGCAACTTATAAAACATTTATTGACGAACTTAATAGCAAAAATTAATTGATCATTTCTTTTAAAAAATACCAGGCAACAGGCAACGACTTTATTGTAATAGATAATCGAAAAAAAGAATATCAATTAAGCATAGCACAAATCAAGCATTTGTGCGATAGAAAATTCGGTATAGGAGCGGATGGATTAATTTTGATTGAAGAGCATCCGCAAGCCGATTTTAATATGACTTATTACAATCCTGACGGTTCACAGAGTCTTTGCGGAAACGGATCTCGTGCTGCCGTACATATGGCAGCTTCATTAAGTCTCGCAAATGATCAGACGAGCTTTATGGCATTTGATGGCATTCATGAGGCCTTTCTTTTAGCCTCAGGAATCATTAGTGTAAAAATGAATGAGGTAAAAGAACTGCGGCCAACGGGTGATGACTATTTTATTAATACGGGCTCTCCACACCATATACGGTTTGTAAAGAATATCCAGGAGTATCCAGTCATTGAAGATGGTAAAAAAATCAGGTACAGCAAATCTTACGAGCCAGAAGGTACCAACGTTAATTTTGTTGAATTGCTTCCGGAAAACACCATTTATGTTCGCACCTACGAGAGAGGTGTTGAGAACGAAACGCTTTCGTGCGGAACAGGCGTAACTGCTGCCGCTCTGGCAGCTTCGCAAAAAGGATATAAAGCCCCTGTAAAGGTCAAAACAAAGGGGGGTGAGTTGGAGATCAGCTTTAAATCGGATGATCACTCTCATTTTTTCGATATTTTCCTTTCAGGACCTGCCAAAATGGTATTTGAAGGCAAGGTGGAACTATAATTGCACCCCGAAATACTTTAACTTTGGGCCCTTTGTGAAGGGGCTACTCGTTAATTGCCAGACATATTGCGATCAAGATTTATTTAAATTATGCTAAAACTTATAGCCAAGCTATTCGGCTCAAAATACAGAAAAGACATAAAAAAGATCATGCCCATTGTGGTGCAGATCAATCAGGAATATGATGCGCTTGCTTCTTTGAGTAATGATGAACTAAGAGAAAAAACCAAACAAATACAAGAGCAAATCAATGATCATCTCAAAGACATTGATGTTCAGATTGCCACCCAGCATAAGCATGTTGCTGAAAACCCCGATTTGGATATCAACGAAAAAGATGCAGTCTTCAATCAGATAGATAAGCTTGAAGACGATAGGAACAAAGCATTAGAAGAGGTACTTCGATTGGTTTTACCAGCGGCCTTCGCGATTGTTAAAGAAACCGCTAAAAGATTTAAGGAAAACACTACGCTTGAAGTAAGTGCCACAACTATAGATCGTGAATTAGCCGCTCAGTATGAACATGTAGAAGTTAAGGGTGACAGGGCTATCTGGCACAACCAGTGGAAAGCTGCAGGTAATTTGGTTACCTGGGACATGTTGCACTATGATGTTCAGTTGATCGGAGGAATAGTTTTACACGAGGGAAAGATAGCAGAAATGGCAACGGGTGAAGGTAAAACATTAGTTGCCACACTTCCTGCATTTCTAAATGCACTTGCTAAACGCGGGGTACATATTGTTACAGTAAACGATTACCTGGCAAAACGTGATAGTGAATGGATGGCGCCATTATTCCAGTTTCATGGTTTGAGAGTTGATTGCATTGATAAGCACGATCCTAATTCAATCGCACGAAGAAACGCCTACCAGGCAGATATTACTTATGGTACTAACAACGAATTTGGATTTGACTACTTGAGAGACAATATGGCGCGCGAACCTCAAGAGTTGGTACAGCGCAGTCATCATTACGCAATGGTGGATGAGGTTGACTCAGTGCTAATTGATGAGGCCAGAACTCCGCTGATTATTTCTGGCCCCATTCCTAAAGGCGATGAACATGAGTTTTATGATCTTAAGCCCCGTATTGCAAAATTAGTGGAAGCTCAAAAAAAATTAATTGCCGAATTCCTTAATACAGCAAAAAAGCAGATAGCAGAGGGCAAAGAGAAAGAAAAGGAAGGTGGCCTTGCACTCTTTCGTGCCCACCGTGGTATGCCAAAACATAAACCTCTGATTAAGTACCTGAGCGAATCGGGGATGAAGCAAGTATTACAGCGAACAGAAAATTTTTACTTGCAGGATAATCAGAAAATGATGCCGGAGGCTGATGAGCCTTTATTCTTTACTATCGAAGAAAAGAGCAATAGTGTTCAGTTGACCGACAAGGGCATCGATTTGATTACAGGAGATGGCGAGGACCCCAAATTCTTCATTATGCCGGATATCGGCTTTGAAATAGGTAAACTTGAAAAGGACAGCACTTTATCTGATGAGGAAAAAGTAAAACGTAAAGATGAACTGATTAAAGAATATCAAATAAAGTCACAACGAATTCATAGTGTAAACCAGCTGTTGAAAGCGTACACCCTTTTCGAAAAAGATATTGAGTACATCATTGTTGATGGCAAAGTCAAAATTGTAGATGAGCAGACCGGCCGCGTGATGGAAGGTCGCAGGTATTCCGATGGACTGCATCAGGCCATTGAGGCCAAAGAAAATGTTAAGGTGGAGGATGCCACACAAACTTATGCGACCATTACCCTACAAAACTATTTCCGCATGTATCATAAGCTGGCGGGCATGACAGGCACCGCAGAGACTGAAGCCGGTGAATTTTGGGAAATTTATAAGTTGGATGTGGTTGTAATACCCACCAATAAAAACATTGTTCGCAAGGACCATAATGATTTGGTTTATAAAACTGTGCGCGAAAAGTTTAATTCAGTCGTAGATGAAATTGTAAAGCTCACCAGTGAAGGAAGACCTGTGCTTGTTGGAACTACTTCTGTCGAAATTTCTGAATTGCTGAGTCGTATGTTGCAATTGCGAAAAATCAAACACAACGTTTTGAATGCAAAGCAACATCAAAGAGAAGCTGACATTGTTGCTGAAGCCGGCAAGCCCGGAACAGTTACCATTGCTACTAACATGGCAGGTAGAGGAACAGACATTAAATTGACTCCGGAATCAAGAGCTGCCGGTGGACTGGCCATTGTAGGCACAGAGCGCCATGAATCAAGAAGGGTTGACAGGCAGTTGCGTGGTCGATCGGGGCGTCAGGGAGATCCGGGGTCGACCCAGTTTTTTGTATCGTTGGAAGATAACCTTATGCGTATGTTCATGCCGGAACGTATTGCAAGAATCATGGACAAGCTGGGTCTAAAAGAGGGTGAAGTAATTCAGCACAGTATGGTTACAAGCTCTATAGAGCGCGCGCAGAAAAAAGTTGAAGAGAATAACTTTGGTATTCGTAAGCGCCTTCTTGAGTATGATGATGTGATGAACTCTCAGCGTGAAGTGATTTACAAGAGAAGGAAAAATGCACTTTTCGGTGAGAGACTTCAATTAGACATTCTCAATATGCTTTTTGATACAAGCGAGGATATAGTCAAAAACGGGAAAGCAGGTTTAAATTATGAAAGCTTTAAGCTGAATGTACTTGGCACCTTTGGATTTGACTATGAACTCAGCAAAGAAGACTTTGATGCACAAAAAGAAGAGTTGATAGTTGATAATCTATACAATAAGGCATTAGAGCAGTATCAGAGAAAGAATAAAAATATTGCTGAGCAAACATTTCCGGTAATAAAAGACATTCAGAAGACCAGAGGAGCAACTATAGAAAATATTTTAGTGCCCTTTACTGATGGTAAAAGATCTATTGGCGTGGCAGCAAATTTGGCTAGATGTATTGAGACAAATAACACGGAATTGATTCTGGCAATGGAGAAAATGGTCACACTCGCTTTGATTGATCAAATGTGGAAAGAGCATTTGCGAGAAATGGATGACCTTAAGCAGTCTGTTCAAACAGCCGTTTACGAACAAAAGGACCCCTTATTAATTTATAAGTTTGAAGGTTTTGAATTATTTAAAAGACTTATCGGAAGAATAAATGAGGAAACCATTTCGTTCCTCATAAAAGCATTCATCCCAGTGAAGCAGGCAGATGAAGTTGAGGAGGCACGTTCGCACAGAAGATTGAAACTAAAGGAGCAAAAAGATGAATCGAAATCAATTTTGAGTGGGGGCGGACAGGCACAACCCAACAGGCCAAGTGTGCAAAGACAAGAGCCAGCGAAATCTGAAAAGATGGCTGGTCGAAATGACAGGGTCACTGTTCAGTATGCAGATGGTAAAGTTTTAAAGGATGTTAAATTCAAGAAAGTTGAAGACGATTTAAAAAATAATCGTTGTGTTATTATTGAATCTTAAAAATAATGGGAACTCAGACCGCGTTAATATTTTCTTTTATTGTACTGCTTCTGTCGGCTTGTTCTACTGCAACCAAAACAGCAAGTTCAGATAAGTCAGGCATATACTCTGAAGACTTGTCTGGATTGCGAACTGCTTTTTTTGAGACCGATGAAGATACAGTTGCAGCGAATACCGAGCAACAGATCATAGAGAATGTTGATGGCGCAGCTTTTGAGATTAACAAACAGTTAAGCTATGTTTTAGATAGCATAAATGTGCTTAACAAAAACAATAAATTTGTAGAAGGTTTTGCTATTCAAATTTACTCGGGCATCAATCGCGAAGATGCCATGAATGCAAAAGGAGAGTTAGCAAGAAAATTGCCTGAGATAACATCTGAATTACTATATACACAGCCAAGTTTTAAGGTAAAGGTTGGAAAATATTATAGCAAACTGGAGGCACAGCCAGATTATCAATTAATTAAACGATATTTTACCAACGCAATTCTGGTTCCTGAAAGAATTTATATTGACGAACAGTAATTAATTATATTTCTATATCCGGATTAAATTACTCTCTAACCAAAGCAGGATGTCCTTAATCGAGAAAATAAAAACACTTTCAAGAAAATATTCTTCGGATGTTGTGGACATTCGAAGACATTTGCATGCACATCCGGAGTTAAGTTATAAGGAATATAAAACTGCATCGTTCGTTGCTGAGCAACTAAAAAAAATTGGCCTGCAGCCACAAGAAGGTGTAGCGGAAACCGGTCTGGTTGTATTGATTGAAGGGGCTAATCCTGAAAGCAAAACATTAGCGCTTCGTGCCGATATGGATGCATTACCTATACAAGAAACGAACGAGGTGGCGTACAAATCTAAAAACGCAGGAGTTATGCATGCTTGTGGCCACGATGCACATACCGCATCGCTATTGGGCACAGCAAAAATTTTAAACGACTTAAAGAGTGAGTTCGAAGGCACCATAAAACTTATTTTTCAACCAGGTGAGGAAAAAAATCCCGGAGGCGCATCATTGATGATTAAGGATGGAGTATTGGAAAATCCAAGACCCGAATCAATTATCGGGCAGCATGTATTTCCCTTTCTGCCGGTAGGTAAAATCGGTTTTAGGGAGGGGATGTACATGGCAAGTTGCGATGAAATATACATGAAAGTAATTGGTAAGGGAGGTCATGCGGCAGCACCTGATTTGTTGATAGATCCTGTATTAATCACATCTCATATAATTGTGGCCTTGCAGCAAGTAATCAGTAGAAATGCAAGTCCAAAAACGCCCACTGTTTTATCATTCGGAAGAGTAATCGCAGAGGGAGCAACAAATATTATTCCTTCTGAAGTAAATGTTGCAGGCACATTCAGGGCGATGGATGAAGTTTGGAGAAAGAGAGCCCTTGTTCAAATCGAGAAAATTGCCAGTGGTATTGCCGAAAGCATGGGGGCCAAGTGCGAGGTTAATATTTCAAGAGGCTATCCGTACTTGCAAAACGACCCGGCCCTAACTCAGCGCATTAAAAAAGCAGCAGAGGCCTACGTAGGTAAAGAAAACGTTGTAGATATTGACATCACGCTAGGTGCTGAAGATTTTGCCTTTTATTCCCAGGTAATTCCTGCCTCATTTTACAGATTGGGAACGGCTAATAATGAAAAAGGGATTACTTCATATGTGCACACTTCCACCTTTGATATTGATGAAGAGGCACTTAGCATAGGCCCAGGACTAATGGCCTGGATGGCACTTTCAGAGCTTTCATTAAGAACATAACAATTATTTAATTTTAGGAGGTAGGGAATGCTATTGTGGGTTTCTACCTTGCCGAACTTTTTTCTATGTTTAACCCTGCATGGCCAAAAAATCCAACAAGACTTTAAGTGTTGATTTTGAGAAAAAAAAGGGATCTCCTTTTGTTGAAATTATTAGCAAAGAGCGAAGCTTTCTTGTAATAATTCTCTTTGGCATACTTCTTTCATTAGTGTTTTATTCAAATCCCTTTACGGCCATGTGGTTGGGCTTTTTCTTTGCTGCCTATGCTGCAATTGCCAATGACAGTATTCAAACAATCGGGACTTTTATAGGATCAAACATGAACCGCCCCTGGTGGGTTTTATGGTTGTTTATTGGATTGATTTTCATTGCCACTGTCACTGTAAGCTGGATAATTTTTGATGGAGATGTTACCTACCAGCGCCTGGTGGATAGCGAAGGAAATACCAAATACCCACATCCTACAGAATTTTCATTTGTCCAGGTAATCGCTCCCCTAATTTTATTGATAATTACCAGGCTTCGTATGCCGGTATCCACCACCTTTTTGTTACTAAGCTCTTTCAGTACAGATACAAGTGGGATTACAGATATTTTAAGCAAGAGTTTATCAGGTTATTTTCTTGCCTTTGTTTTTTCATTTCTTATTTGGGCTGGCCTTTACAATTACATAAGCAAGAATTTTAAGAAAAGAAAAACACATGTAGCCTGGGATATTGCTCAATGGACCATTAGCGGCTTGCTTTGGTCTGTTTGGTTAATGCAAGACGCAGCCAATATTTCCGTCTTTCTTCCTCGCAGAATTTCATTAACTGAGTTGCTCGTATTTATTACCTTCATTTTCCTGGGTTTAGGATTGCTTATGTACCTGCGGGGAGATCGTATTCAAAGAATTGTTTCAGAGAAAAAACGAATAAGTGATGTGCGTGCCGCAACCCTTATAGACTTTAGTTACGCATTGTTGTTGATTTATAAACTCTTTATAAGCACGGTACCCATGAGTACAACCTGGGTATTTTTAGGTGTGATTGGCGGTAGAGAAATAGCCATTTCCCTAATGCGCAAGAAAAAGAAAAGTGTACACAAAAAACAGGCACTTTTCCTTGTAGGGAAAGACATGCTGTATGCACTTATAGGACTAGCCATTTCTATTATTCTTGCCATAGCAGTAAATCCCAAAATCAGGGAAGATTTTGGACACTACATTGGGCTGTAATATTTTCGTTCATTCTAAAACAGCGTATTTTTAAAAATGCCAAAAGAGGGCCATTCTCAGCAAATTCAAAGTGAAAGTTCGAGCTACAAAAAGAACCTGATTGTAGTTACCTACTTTATTCTTGGTTTTTTCTTATTTATTTTTTCTTTAGATCTGCTATCTACTGCTTTTAAGATGTTTGGTAAGGACGCTGCTGAGTCATTTATATTTTTAACAGCAAATCCATTTAT
>CAZVFM010000034.1:0-18876 GCA_964626095.1 uncultured Roseivirgaceae bacterium
GATACTTGACTTACCCGCAGCAAGAATTGAACTACTTCGAGATTTAAATAAGAGACTTCCTACTTTTGTTTTAAGTAATACAAACAAAATTCATATCAAATTTGTTGAAACAGAAGTTTTGAAACCCCACCAAGTAAGATCATTCGCTGAAGTGGTTTATAAGGACTATTATTCTCATTTGATGGGCATGAGAAAACCTGAGCCTGAAATATTTATGAAGCTGATAGAAGAAAATAATTTATCAGTAAGCAGAACATTACTGATCGATGATAATCAGCAAAATATTGAATCTGCTTCCTTACTTGGTTTAAAAACTTACCTCGTCCCGCCCAATCAACTTAACCTTGAATTGTTCAAATGAGTAAGCATACAAAAAGAGTCATCTTTCAGATTTTTTTATTTATCGCAACATTAATCACTACAACCATTGCAGGGGCTGAGTGGGTGTATGGAAAATCCATTTGGTTGAAGGGTTATAGTTTTGATGATTTCTTACTCGGACTTAGTTTTTCTATTCCATTTTTACTGGTATTAACCACACATGAATTCGGGCATTATTTTACTGCCATGTATCATAAGGTTAAATCTACCTTGCCATATTATTTACCACTTCCTCCGTTCCCTTTTTCAATTGGAACAATGGGTGCAGTTATTCGCCTGCAATCGCGCATAACTTCGAAAGCACAAAATTTTGACATTGGCATTTCAGGACCGATAGCCGGATTTGTTGTTGCCCTTGCCTTGTTGATTTATGGATTTACCCATTTGCCTGAGCCTGAATACATTTTCAGCATTCATCCTGAATACGAGCAGTATGGATTGAACTATGCTGAGCATGTGTATGATAACAAAGAAAACATTTTGGATGTAGTGGTTGGAAAAAATTTGCTATTCATGTTTTTTGAAAAATATGTGGCTGATCCGCAACGCATGCCTAACCCGCATGAATTGATTCATTATCCTCTGCTCTTTGCAGGGTTTCTTTCTTTGTTTTTTACCAGTCTGAATTTGTTGCCAATAGGTCAGCTGGATGGTGGACATGTGATTTATGGTTTATTTGGAGCCAAAGGTCACAAAGCCATCGCAACTGTTTTCTTTTTACTTTTGGTTTTATATGCCGGCATGGGTACGGTTAGCATGGCCGATGGTGATGACCTGTTTTGGGCCATACCATTGTATGTAGGATTTTTATACATCACCTTGTCGGGACTAAAGCGTAGCAAACTGGATACACTAATGTTTGCCCTGGGTATTTTTACGTTTCAATTCGTACTTAGCTGGCTCATGCCCGGACTAAATGGTTTTCAGGGATGGTTATTGTTTGCGTTTATTATTGGTAGGTTCTTGGGAGTGTATCATCCGCCATCGCCCATGGAAGAACCACTGGATAGGAAAAGAATAATTTTAGGATGGATTGCACTTATTATTTTTATTATCTGCTTTACACCACTGCCAATTGAAATTAGTGGCTGATAAGTTTTACAACCTCTAATCGGTTTTTATTTACCAATCTTAGAAAAAACATTCCTTTAGGCTGAGCGCTTAAATCAATGGTTAATCGTTCTTCTGTTTGATGGTATTGAAAGGGAATATACCTGCCGAATTGATCCAATACTTCAAACTTGTCGAACTGCCCGTTCAAATAGAAAATACCAGTTGAAGATGGGTTGGGCCAGGCTCTGTTTAGTGTGTTGCTTGATTTTTCAATTCCCGTAATGATGCCGGTACCTTTTCCGATCCTGGGTCGTATCATCAAGCTTCCTTTAACATTCACATTTTGCTGCCAGCTATCGCCAATATTAAAATATATACGATCGCCTGTATCATTGTTTTTATCCAGACCAACATCTACACGGTTACTTGATCTTTGTCGCCAGCCCAGGTAGTAAGTATTATTAACTCCCACAGGTTCGCTAAGCTTGTAATTGACAAATTGACTGTTTCCAGTGCGTTCCACATTTACAGTTTGCAGATGAAGTAATGAGCCGGGCCCCTCTTCAAGATCTCGCAGGATGATCAGGTCAATTTGGGCGCTTTCATTTGTCCCTACAAATGGAAAGTGCATATCAACGCTTACAATGGTATCTGGTTCGTTTCCTAAAACATTAAACAAATAAACCGCTCTGCCACCTGCAACATTTAAACCCGCTGCAAATTCTGCTTCGCCATCATCATAGGCGTAGTAGTCAGCAAGGCGGTAGGTAGTACGTATGGTATCGTTCCATCGGAAGTCGATGGGAATGTATCGGGCTTCGTAATCACCTAACTCGGCCGGAGGAACATTGTCTTTAGTAGAAACACTTATTTTATAAGTTATCTCAATGGCTTTGGCATCTGCATCGAACCACGAGTTATCTGGCAAAGTTTGTGTGCTCACCATTCTTCTTTCGAAATTTTGTAATGTACCACCAATACCCGCCTCTGTTTCAAGTGCATAAGTATTTGTGTTGAAACTTTCGTCTTCAAAAATATTGGTGATACTCACATCCGTATCATAGTTGATAGGCTGACTGAACCCGGCTTTTAAATTATACAAACCAAAGTCTGGTGTTTGCATCAACAATTGTGGGTCTTCAATAAAATGCTTAAGTGGAATTGACCAATAATCACCAAATAATGAGCTGAGGGGGGCGGCAATGGACCTGTCGGGGAAGGAAAGGTCTGACGAATTTCTGAGACTGTTCAGGAAAACATAATCCAGATTCCAGGTGTCAAAGGGACCAGACTGCCTTCCTTTAGATTGGAATTTGAATTGAAAAGCGTTATGGAAAAATCTTGGTTGATTAACGGGTAAAATTACGGGGTTGAACACATCGGGACTCAGGTTGATGGATCCATCTACCGACCAAACCCTTTCCCATTGCATTTGATCATTTCTGAATTCCAAATAGAATTCATCACCCGGATCTGGTGCTTCGCCCAGGCCCTGGTATTGATAATAGAAACTAATAAACACGCTGTTTCTTTGTGCCAGCGGAACATCGGTCATTAGAATTTGTCTTGAAACCAGGCTATCTGTTAGGCCGGTAGCTAGCGGATCTGTAGTACTGTAAGGCCGGCCATCTGCGGATGTTCCGTTAAAATTTGCAACAAACACACTTAATGGATTTATGCCTATACCCTGGCTAATACCCACATTTTGGCTATTTAACCAAAGTGTATCGCTTGGAAAGCCATTTTGATTAAATGAGAAGTCGTCCCAAAAGGGAAGGGGCTTAGGATCAAGATTGTCCATCTTTGACTTTGATTGGTCTTTATTGTGCTGATCCTTTACAATAGAAACTACGCTTAGCTGTGCATTAGCGCCAAGCGAAATGAGGCAAAAAAAGAATGTTATGCGTATTGGGTTTATAAATCTCACAAAGCATTAAGGATATTCGTTTTCCTTGTCATCTATTTCTTCCTCAAAAGAATAGCCTTCCGGGGCCACCCATAGATCAACGGCATCGCCTACTTTAATATTTTCTCTGGCTTCGGGTTTTTGCTTGTAAACCATTACTAAGCGGGCAGACAAAGTATCGGAAAGTAAAAAAATACGGCCTACATTAAGGTTTGAGCCTATAATGGCAAACCGGGCCTCATCCAAAGGGAGTTCAATGAGGTTGGGCGTAAGGAAGTCTTTTTTACCACCATCACCAACTACTAAATCAATTACGGAGCCTTTAGGGATTCGTTCACCGGCCTCAATCTTTTCTCCGTTAAAACGCATTTCCAGCACCAGGTTAAAGAATGGGTGGTTTCTAAAGAGAATTCTGCCCCTCTTTAGTTCATTACTGCGCAGTACCGCCTCTGCGTTTACCAAAGACCGGTCGACCAACTCGGGTGCAGGCACCGAAGGAGGTGCAATGCGGTTAACGGTGAGATAAATTTTTCTATTCTTCTTCACTTTTGATCCGGCTTTGGGATAGTGACTCAGGATAGTAAGTGAAGGATAGTTATCGGTAAACGATGAATCACTCACTTCGTAGCGAAGGTTTCGTTTTACCAGGAATTCCTCAAGCTCATCCATATGCATACCTTCAAGGTCAGGTACGGTAAGGGTTTCGTTATGGTTAGTCGTGCCGGGTAGGTACATATAAAAATAAACCACTGCACTTAACAAGCTGAGGCTGATAATAATGAAAAGGCTAAGTAATAAGCCAGCAAGCGAATTGTATTTGGGCAATTTGATTTTCATATCAGAAATATAAAACCATTATTAATAATTAAGTGATGACTGATAATCTCTCTCTATTCTTTTCGATTTATCGCATCTATCTACGGCAAGTGTGATAAGCCTGGAAATCAACTCGGTAAAAGAAATGTCATGCTGTTTCCACATCATCGGGTACATGCTTGCATTGGTAAAACCCGGAATCGTATTGATTTCGTTCACATATATTTTATTGTCGGGGCACACAAAAAGGTCTATGCGGGCAAAATCTTCACATTGTAATGCCTTAAAACTTGCAAGAGAGAGTTCTTGTACGCGTTTTATGGTGTTTTCTGGTAAAGCTGCAGGTACTTTTATTTCTACCGCTTTCTCATCAACATATTTTGCATCAAAGGTGTAGAAATCATACTTACTGTTTACAACAATTTCGCCTGGCAAAGAAGCCTCAGCCGGATTGTTACCTAAAACAGCACATTCAATTTCACGACCCTTGATAAATGATTCAAAGAGAACTTCATCATCATATTTAAATGCTTCGTTAACTGCATTGTCGAACTCAATCTTATTACTGATTTTTGATACACCAACAGAAGAACCCAGGCTAGCTGCTTTTACCATGAGCGGAAGACCAAGTGATTTACTTATGGCTTCAAACTGAATGTTATCTTTAGTCTGGAAGCTGTGATGGACAAAGGGTACAACAGGTATGCCTGCTGCATGTAAAATTTTTTTAGAGATTATTTTATTCATCGAAATGGCCGAACCCAAAACCCCTGTACCCACAATAGGAAGGCTCATGGCCTTTAGCATACCCTGAATACTTCCATCTTCACCGTCAGTTCCATGTAAAACAGGGAATACAATATCAAATTGTTGGGTGGTATTATCTGTTGAGATAAATGAGGGTTTTCCCGGATCTAATTTCAGGCTAAGTGCCTCGCCATTCTGAATGTATTTGTCAACTTCCTTTTTTAGGAACCATTTTCCCTCTTTCGATATGCCAATAGGAATGGGTTCGAATTGATTCCTATCTATGTAGCTGAAGATATTTTTGGCTGAATTGATGGATACGCCATGTTCAACAGATCGGCCTCCGTATAAAAGGGCAATTCTAAGTTTCTGTTTAGTCATCAAAAATATTTTGTTCAAATATAATTGATCTGCACCACACACACAGCGCTTGGCTTGTTGAATGATTAATGATCACGAATAATATAGATTTTTTTGGCGTCATTCAGACTCGCGCTTCGCAAACGCACAATGAACAGTCCAGAGGGCTTACCAGGCAAACTAACCCCGATGGTTTGATTGAGAATATCGCTGGTAAGCTGTTGGTACATTTCTCTTCCTGTGGCATCGAATACCTGAATGAGTACTGGTTCTTTTTCTTCCAGTTTAAAGGTGAGTTTAAAATCATCATCTGTACCACCCGGGTAAATGGCAAAACTGCTTTCTATTTTTATGGGATTCGGATTATCATCGGTAAAGAATTCTATATCATCCACAAAAAGATTATTGCTTGAATTGTTGACTACAACAAAAGCAACACGTATTGCAGCTTGACCTGTATAGGCATTCAAGTTAATAGATTGTCTTATACTGTCTAGTTTGTGAAAGTTAAGCCTGGTGAATTGCTGACCACAATCTTGCGATATCCATACTTGCAGTAGTTCGGTTGAAAATCCTTCGGTAGCATTGAATAATACAGAAGCTTTTGAGCTAAAACTGAAATCTAAAACCGGACTTACCAACCATGCAGTTGCATGTGTTACATTACTGTTGTTTCCGTTATAAAATGCCCTGTTATTTGAGCCACTGCCACTACTAATGGTCCAGGTTAAGGCTTGTTCCGGAGAAATGCTAATCCAATCAAGTAATCCATTTGTAAAGGTTTGTCGCAAGGGTATGCGATCAGCGGCTGTACTTATAGCAAAATTTTTAGTTAGCAGGTTATTTTCCGGGTTAACATCTTCACTTCCATTGGGATCAAAGAGTTCTACCTCCATTTCATGTATGCCTTCGTTAAGGTTAATGTTTGCTAAAATAAATTCTGCTTGCTGGGTTGGCAATAAATTCAGGTTGCTGAAGCTGATTTCCTGTTCTGTGCTGTTTACTTTCAGCCTTGCTTTATAATTATTTATGGGTACTGTTCCATTATTTCTTACCACTATTTTTACTTCTTGAGATAAGTTACAACTTACCACAGAGGGTGATATAATTTCTGTGAGTGCAATGTCTTCATCCTCACTGATGACTAGAAATACATCATCGAGGTACAGGTTATTACCATAACCGTTAATTCCCACAAATGCAATTTGTACACGCGGCTCGCCAATGAAAGCACTTAAGTCAATGCTTTCCCTTCTCCACATGTCGGCATTGGAAGGCACGAAGTATTGTGTAGTGTTGGCAGTTGTGGCGAGATTAGCTCCTCCGTTTCTGTAAACAATGCTCTGTTCGGATCCGCCAAAATCAAAATTGCAATTGGTTGAAACGATTACAAACAATGAATCGGTATTAAAGCCTGAGCCAAACCTTGCATAAGCAAGATCAAAATTCAGAAATGCAGTATTAATATCAGAAAAATTAAAAACCGGAGTGATCAGGTAGTCTCGTTCACCTTCATTTTCGTTATTGTAAAAATCCAGAAAAATGGCGCTGTTATCTACCGTGTTTTTAGGTGCGGTAACTAGTTCCCATGTGTACAAGCCATCTGGGTTTACTATTTGCCATGTGGAAGGGAAAACATTAAAGTTTTCAAATAATGGGAGTGTGCCTTCTGTGTTTGTATTTATTGTGATCGAACTGACATCATTATCATGATTTTCATCTGCCTGATTATTCACGAGGATTACTTCAAAATTAAATACATGTTCTGAATTCTCTGGCAACAAAATACTATTGAATTCAACAAGTTCTATTTCAAGATTGCCAAGGTTAAGCGAAATGTTTTTGGTTTCCTGCAGTATGCCATTGAGTCGAAAGGCAATGCTCGCACTACTTATTTCTGTACTTCCATAATTACGTATTTCAATTACAGGGACAAGGGCGCCCGGGCAATTTGATTCAACAGGTGAAACAATACTGCGTATACCCAAATCAAGTGTTGTTAATACCGGTTCCATTGCACCTGAAGATGTAAATAAACTTTCTCTTCTCGGGCTATTTTCGATTATTGCGCTCATGCGTTGTACTTGTCCTTGAGAGAATAAATTCATACAACGATCAACCGTATAGTCCATGTAATTTTGAAACATATCGACAGAACCACATGTACTGCGCGGATGAGTAGGACAGCCGCTGCTCGGCCCTTGTTGCTCTGGTGTATCATCCACATGATCGGTACTGCCACAGGAAGTTGATGTGCCCCAAATATGTAATAATCCGAAAAAATGACCAATTTCATGAGTTGTGGTTCTGCCTTTATCAAAATTACTGCTCACATTAAAAGCCCCGTCATCCGTGCTTCCGAAATAGCGATAATCAATCACTACTCCATCTGTAAGTCGGTTTTGGGAGGATTGTTCCAGTCCGGGTTCATCCGATACTGGAAACTGCGCGTAGCCCGCCAGGTTTCCGGCCAGGTCAGAGACCCAGATATTCAAATAGTCTTCTGCAGGCCAGTAACTTTGGGATTTTAATTCGGTATCATCGGCAAATTGCCATGGAGATTTATTGCCTTGCACTCTAACAATGCCGTTTGTGGCCAAACCTTCAGGATCACGTTTGGCAAGTACAAATTGAATGTCGAGTAAACCTACAACAGAGAGAAAATCATTTGGTGTTTCGTTGGCATCCAGATTTTCTCTTCTGAAGTCTTTGTTAAGTACAGCAATTTGTGAAAATACTTGAGCATCAGGAATATTTAATTCAGTACCTAATGTTTCACCATTATGTACGATGTGAACAACTACCGGAACAATGAGTGTTTCTTCCTCTGTGGATTTAATACTGAATTGTTGGTTTTCTCTTTTCTCTTTTATCTTTCTCTCTAACCAGTTTTCGAATTGCTGTCGCTCTTCAATTACTTGCCCGCGCTTTCTTAGTAATTCATTGTATGGCTCGGTGGCACAGCGTTCATCTGTTTGTGCAGCAGAATAGAACGAACAAATCAGGAGTGAAATAAAAATGAATGATTTAATGTTTTGCCGATACATTCCCGAACCTTTATTAAAGAGTTAATAAGCCTGAAAGTTCAGGTGTAACCTTATGCAACAGGGCTGAGGTTGATTACTTCTATGGATTTTACTTCGGGTACAGCTTTTTTGATGGCTTCTTCTACACCGGCTTTGAACGTCATGGTCGACATGGGGCAAGAACTGCAATTGCCCATAAACTCTAGCTTCACTATCATATCTTCATTGATTTCGTTAATGCGTACGTTTCCCCCGTCTGCATCCAGGTAGGGCCTGATGCTGTCAAGTGCAAGCTCAATGCGATGATGAATATCTTTCATTTTCAATTCTTTAACCATTTGCTTTCCTTGAAAAGTTCTTGCTGAACAAAGTTAATATTTCAGATGGATTATTTATTAGTTTACGTTAACAGGTACTGTAGCGGGTTGGGCATTTCTCAAAGCGACTTGCCTTGCCAATTCCTCCGCCAGTGCCCTGAAGGCATTGGCAGTAATGCCCTCTTTAAGTACTGCAGGCATACCTGCATCACTACTTTCGCGAATACCCTGTACCAGCGGGATCTGACCCAAAAATGGTACATCAAATTTTTTAGCCAGGTTTTGACCTCCGTCTTTACCAAATATATAGTACTTGTTTTCTGGCAGTTCAAGGGGTGTAAACCAGGCCATGTTCTCAACTATACCCAATACCGGTACATTTATTTGAGGTTGCTTAAACATAGCAAGACCTTTGGTAGCATCGGCCAATGCCACTTTTTGAGGTGTTGTCACTATTACTGCACCGGTTACAGGCACCGTTTGAACCAAGGTGAGGTGAATATCACTGGTACCCGGAGGTAAATCGATCAATAAATAATCTAACTCACCCCAGTCAGCATCGGCTATAAATTGTTTCAGGGCTGAACTCGCCATGGGTCCTCGCCAAACTACTGCGCTATCGGCCGGAGCCAAAAAGCCTATAGAAATCAGCTTAACTCCATATTGTTCCAAGGGAATGATCAGGTTCTTGCCATTTTCCTGACGCACTTCAGGTTGCTCATGTTCACAATTAAACATCACAGGGATTGATGGTCCGAAAATATCGGCATCTATAATACCCACTTTGGCTCCGCTTTGGGCCAGGGCTACAGCTAAATTTGAAGTGACAGTGGATTTACCCACCCCGCCTTTACCTGATGCGATGGCTATGATGTTTTTCACTTTAGGCAATACAGCGGCTTTATCGCGCAGGGTGGTCACATTGGAAGTCATATTAATGACTATTTCAGTTCCCTTTGTTGTGATAGCCTCTACAGCTTCTAGACAATCTTGACGAATTTTTTCTTTTAACGGACAAGCGGGAGTGGTGAGAACAATGGTAAAGCTCAATCGAGTATCACTTAGCTCAACATCTTTGACCATACCCAGACTTACCAGGTCTTTTTTAAGGTCAGGATCATTTACCCCCGATAGGGCCTGGAGTACCAATTCTTTTGTTAACTGCATTTCTCTAAATAATCGTGCAATTTATGCTTCCCAGAGGGTATAACAAACCTAAATGCGTTTAGTTGGTATGAAATTATGTGGCTGAGAGTAGCTGTTGAACCAAGGCTTAATTCAGGGTGTCAATGTTAAAATTCAAGTATCTTTGAAGCTAGTTCCAAACCTCATTACAGCCACTTGGTTTCAAAAGACAGCATAGACGAAGTAAAAACCCGCATGGACATAGTCGATGTGGTGAGCGATTTCGTGAGCCTGAAAAAGGCAGGACAGAATTATAAGGCGTTGAGTCCATTTAGTAATGAGAAAACCCCTTCGTTCTTTGTGGTACCTGGTAAGGGTATTTTTAAAGATTTCAGCAGTGGCAAGGGGGGAGATGCGATCACTTTTGTAATGGAGCACGAGGGTTTGGGCTACCTCGAGGCCATACGCTACCTGGCTAAAAAATATGGGGTTGAGATTAAGGAAGATCAGCTGGATGATACACAGCAGTATATTCAGACAGCGCGCGAAGCCCTTTACATTGTACTCAATTTCGCTAAAGACTTCTATAGTAATCTGCTTTGGCAACATGAAGATGGACAAAGTATAGCATATGCCTATTTTAAGGAGAGGGGCTTTACTGATCAAACCATTAAAAAGTTTGAGCTGGGTTTTAGTCTTGATCAGTGGGATGCATTCAGTAAAGAAGCTACCGGTAAAGGATACAGTGAAGAGATTTTAGAAAAAGCCGGACTTATAATTAAGAAAGAAGCCAGTGCTAACAAAGAAGCTTCCTTTTATGATCGCTTCAGAGGAAGGGTAATTTTTCCTGTACACAACAATGCCGGTAAGGTTATCGCTTTTGGTGCGCGAATCCTGGTTAAAGATGCTAAACAACCCAAATACATCAACTCACCCGAGAGTGAGGTGTACCACAAAAGCAATGTGCTTTACGGACTATATCAGGCAAAGCAAAGCATACGTCAACACGACAACTGTTATTTAGTTGAAGGCTACACAGATGTGATTTCCATGCATCAGGCCGATGTAGATAATGTAGTGGCTTCATCGGGTACAGCGCTAACTGAGGAACAGATCAAACTGATCCGCAGGTTTACTGATAATGTTACGGTATTGTTTGATGGAGATACTGCGGGGATTAAAGCCGCCTTGCGTGGCATTGATCTGATTTTGCGCGGAGGACTTAATGTGCGTGTGGTGGCTTTACCGGATGGAGAAGATCCCGACAGCTACTCAAGAAAAATGAGTAGCAGTGAGTTTAAAGAATATTTAGCTACGCATACACAAGATTTTATTTCGTTCAAGGCCGGACTTTTTGCACGTGAAGCTTCATTCGATCCGATACGTAAGGCAGAATCGATCAAAGAAATTGTTGGTAGTATTGCTGTGATTCCCGATCCGGTAAAGCGCTCAGTCTATATCAAAGAAACGAGCGATCAACTTCGTATTTCTGAATCTGTGTTGCTAACTGAGTTGAACAAGATTCTTATTCAGGAAAAGAAACGAAGGGATAGAGAAAGAATACAAGCATCAGAAGCAACAGAGGATTTAATTAACCTTGAGGCTATTCCAGATTTAATGGAGCCTGCCAAAGTCAGCTTTACTGATCTGGTTCAATTGCAAGAAAAGGAGACCATACGTTTATTATTAAAGTATGCAGATTTGCCTTTTATGAGGAGAGAAAATACAGATCCTCAAACCCAGGAAAAATTAAGGGAGTTTTTAATTCTTGAACTCGAAGATGTAGAGTTTAGCAACCCGGTGTACAGAGATATAATTGAAATATTCAAAGACTCATTACTGCGGGCCGATACCATCAGTACCGATCATTTGATTTCGCAAGGATCGAGAGAGGTGGCTCAGACTGTGGCTGAATTAATCACCAATCGTTATGAAACATCTGAGTGGTGGGAGAAAAAATATAATATTCACATTCCAGGTGAAGAAGAGCTTTTAGAACGAGTGGCTGAAAGTAATGTGTTGAGATTAAAATTCAGGATTGTTCAAAAAATGATAGAAGAAAATCTTCAGAAGTTGAAAATTGCGAAAACCGAGGATGAGATTGACAAGTATTTTAGTGTACATGAAGAATTAAAACTAATTGAACAAGAGCTAACGGCCTCGTTGGGCATTGTAGTAACCAGGCAATGAACAAGCCGGATAATTTTTTTGTTAGAATAAATGATAAGCAATAAACCATGGCGGCAGGTATTAAACTGAATAGTATAGAAGAAGCAATAGAAGACATTAAAAATGGCAAAGTAATTATTGTGGTTGATGATGAAGACCGTGAAAACGAAGGCGACTTTATTTGTGCAGCAGAAACCATTACCCCGCAAATTGTCAACTTCATGGCCACGCATGGCCGCGGGTTAATTTGTACTCCACTTATCGAGGACCGTTGCCAGGAACTTGGCCTTGAGCTGATGGTAGGCAATAACACTGCAGCATTTGAAACACCATTTACAATTTCTGTTGATTTGATTGGCCATGGCTGTAGTACCGGAATTTCTGCGCACGACAGATTCAAAACCATCAAGGCTTTGGTAGATCCGGAAACTGATCCTAAAGAGTTAGGTAAGCCAGGCCATATTTTTCCACTTATGGCCAAGCGAGGAGGAGTTTTGCGAAGGGCAGGCCATACAGAAGCGGCCATTGATTTTGCACGGCTCGCTGGATTCAGACCAGCCGGTGTATTGGTTGAGATCATGAACGAAGATGGTAGCATGGCACGATTGCCTGACCTTGTTAAAGTAGCTGAACGTTTCAGTCTTAAAATTGTAACGATAAAAGACCTGATCGAATATCGGGTAAAGAAAGAGACACTTATCAGCAAACAGGTGGAGGTAAATATGCCTACTACTTATGGTGATTTTAGACTAATAGCGTATGAGCAAATCAATACAGGAGATGTGCACATGGCTTTGATTAAAGGGAGTTGGGAAAAAGACGAACCGATTATGGTGCGTGTACATTCTTCTTGTGTGACAGGAGATATTTTCGGATCATGTCGCTGCGATTGTGGTAATCAATTACACTCAGCTATGCAAATGGTAGAGGCTGAGGGCAAGGGTGTAGTATTATATATGAAGCAAGAAGGCAGAGGGATAGGCTTGTTGAATAAACTTAAAGCCTACAAATTGCAAGAGGAGGGTTTGGATACAGTAGAGGCCAATATTAAACTAGGTTTTGATATGGATGAACGCGATTATGGAGTAGGTGCCCAAATACTGCGTGATCTGGGCATTTCTAAAATCAGGCTTATTAGTAATAATCCTAAGAAAAGAGTTGGTTTAATCGGTTATGGTCTGGAAATTGTAGATAATATTAATATTGAAATTTCACCTAACTCACATAACGAAAAATATTTATTGACTAAAAGAGATAAACTGGGACATTCCATATTAAGCGGAAAATGAAAAAATGGTTTTTGACCATATGGGTAGTAATCAGTTCTTTTATCATTCATGCACAAAAATTTCCCTTTGAGTTTTGGCACGAAGGAAGGATGGTATTGCTGGAAGGAGATACTTTGAAAGGTACTGTAAAGTATAATCTTGAAAATGATATTTTACAATTTCTCAGGCCTGACAAAACAATAGAAACCTATACTGCGCGAAAAGCCTTATACTTTGAAATATTTGATTCATATACAGACAAGTACCGGGAATTTTATGCGTTGCCATTTGCGCTCGGTGGTGATTATAAAGTGCCTGTGTTTTTTGAGGTATTGGAAGAAGGGAGGCTAACATTGCTTGCACGGGAGCGCGTTGAGGTGAGAAACGTAAACCCAAATCCTTATTTTTATTACAACAATTTTACCCGTGAAGTATTGGTTTATAGTTTTTATTTCCTTGATTCAAAAGGTGCGATAAATGAATTCAACGGCAATAAAAATGAGTTACTGAGAATTTTAGGAAGGCACGGAGATGAAGTAAACAAATACATGCGAAGTAATAAGCTCAAATCTGATAACCGCCAGGACCTGGTTAAAATCATTCATTATTACAATTCCCTCTTCCGTTCCTGATTACTTTTATTACTTTCGCAAACAAATAATTTTTTAAGACAATTGGATTTCTATGGCTAAGCCCCTTATTCTTGTTTCTAATGATGATGGAATCACATCTAACGGTATACGCACACTTGTAAATATTGTAAAAGAAATAGGCGAGGTAGTTGTGGTTGCTCCAGACAGTCCACAATCGGGTATGGGGCATGCCATAACAGTTGGCAATACATTGCGATTGGAGGAGACGAATATTTTTGGAGAGATCAAAGCCTATGAGTGTTCAGGTACTCCGGCTGATTGTGTAAAAATTGCCAAACACTTTGTATTAAAAGAAAGGCAACCTGATTTGGTAGTGAGTGGTATTAATCACGGAAGTAATACTTCTATAAGTGTCTTGTACTCTGGCACCATGTCTGCCGCTATAGAAGCCGCCATTGATGGTATGCCTGCCATTGGGTTTTCTTTATCAGATTATTCATGGAACGCTGATTTTTCTCATACTAATGAATATGTAAAATCTATTGTGGAGCAAGCGTTGAATAAAGGGATACCCAAGGGAGTGGCCTTGAATGTTAATTTTCCGCCAAAGCGAAATGAAAACATTAAAGGAATAAAAGTTTGTCGACAGGCCCGAGCCAAATGGGAAGAGCAGTTTGATCAACGGTTTGACCCAAACGGGAGAAGATATTTCTGGATGGCAGGCAATTTCGTGAACTTCGATAAGGGTGAAGACAACGATGAATGGGCCATTGCCAATAATTATGTATCAGTAGTGCCATGTATGTTTGACCTTACTGCACACCAGGCAATTGCTGTGCTCAATGAAGAGTGGAATATTATTGATTGAACAGCTAAACCGGGTCAACGTCAAAAATAATCCTGCACTGACGATAATTTTTCTCTTTTAGTATTTGCTGAGCAAGGTTATCTAAATGTTGCTTTATTGAGCCAATTGATTTATTGTCACGGTTAATTTTCAAGAGAATATTTCTAAGGTAAAGATTCCTGATTTTTGATACCATAGGCTCGGCAGGGCCATACACTTTCATTGTGTTTGTAGAAGTCCTGATCAGTTCAGTTAACTGCCTGGTGGCTTCAATACAAACTTTTACATCCTGGTGTTTGATGGTAATGTTGATAAGTCTTGAATAAGGAGGGTAGAGGTATTGTTGTCTGTCATGCAAATGCTGGGTGTAGAAATTTTTCTGCTCGTTCGAAAGTATCTGTTGTAGCAGCGGATGTTGTGGATTACTCGTTTGAATAATTACTTTACCGCGTTTTTCTCTCCTTCCAGCTCTTCCGCTAACTTGTGTAATCATTTGAAAAGCACGTTCATGCGAACGAAAATCCGGGAAGTGCATCATGCGATCGGCATCAAAAATACCTACCAAGCTCACGCTATCGAAATCCAAGCCCTTGGTTACCATTTGCGTGCCGACTAGTATATCGGTTTTTCCTGCAGCAAAACTTTCTATGATGGTTTCGTAACTACTCTTTGCACGGGTAGTATCAAGGTCCATGCGCTGGATATTGGCATCCGGAAAAAACATTTTAAGTTCTTCTTCCAGTTTTTCTGTGCCATAGCCTACAGTTTTTATTCTTGCGCTTGAGCAAGTGGGGCAATTACCGGGTAAGTTTTCTTTATATCCACAGTAGTGACAAATCAATGCTGATTTGTATTGATGATAAGTCATGCTAACCGAGCAGTTCACACATTGTGGCACCCAAGTGCAATCTTCACAACTGATACTGGGTGCATAACCTCTACGGTTTTGAAAAATAATGGCCTGCTCTTTATTTTTTAAGCATTCCTTAAGAGACTTGATCATCAGTGAACTGAAACCACCCTTCACAGTTTTACTTTGTCGCTCTCTTTTCATATCGGCAAGAATCAGCTCTGGCATACTGGCTTCTCCATAGCGTTGTTCGAGTATTCTGTAACCAATTTTATCGTTTTTGGCTAGAAACATACTTTCCATGGATGGTGTAGCAGAGCCAAGTAAAACCTTTGCCTTGTGCATTTGCGCCAGCATCAAGGCTACATCCCTGGCCTGGTAGCGAGGTGCCGGATCTTGTTGTTTGTAAGAGGGGTCGTGCTCTTCATCAACAATGATCAAACTTAAGTCATCAAAAGGAAGCAATACTGCAGATCGTACACCAATAACAAACCTGAATCGGCCGCTTAAAATGCCATTCCATACTTCTACCCGCTCATTGTCAGAAAACTTTGAGTGATAAACGCCCATGCTTTCTCCAAAAACTTTTTTGAGTCTGTAAACAATTTGCGTGGTGAGGGCTATTTCCGGTAAAAGATAGAGTACTTGTGAACCACCGTCAAGCGCTCTTCTGATTAGCTCTATATATAGCTCAGTTTTTCCACTCCCTGTTACCCCTTGTAGCAGGCAGGCATCTTTTTTTTGAAAATCACTTAGTATTCCCTGTAGAATTTCTTCTTGTTTTTCGCTCAGAATGATTTCTTGTGCTGGACTGGTTTCACTTTCGGAAAATCTACTCACTACAATATGAAACGATTCAAGGATTTTATTTTTAACCAGTGTATTAATGGATGATTCGGAGAGACCTGCTTCCAATAATTTTTGTTTGGCAATACCAAGTTCGTTTAGTTTTGGATTGTTAAGTAAGGGAACTTCCTGTAAGTATTTAAGAATTACATCTTCTTGCTTGGGTTTGGTAGCCAATTGATCAAAAAGCAGTTCAAGTTTACTCTGATCGACTGTGTAAGGTTTGCTTAGTCTTAATCTGGCTTCAGTTTTAGGCCGAAATTTCTCCTTTACTTCTTCAAAGATGAGAATGCACTCTTTGCTTACTAGCGATTTAATGAGACTATAAATGTTTTTTATCCCCAGTAATTTTGCGATCTCAGAATAACTGAGAGTTTTATCAGCGAGGGACTTGAGTAAGATTAGCTCATTTTCGCTAAAGGGTAGTTGTGATTCCTCCAGGTCAAAACCAGGCCTGAGTTGAACCATGCTTTCGCTAGATAGTTTAAGGCCGCTGGGCAAGGCTGCATTCATCACCTCTCCTTCAGTGCACATGTAATAGTTGGCCATCCAATGAAATAGCTTTTGTTGTGTCAGACTGATGATAGCCTCTTCATCGAGCAATTCAAGTAGATATTTAGCTTCATATGATTTAGGGGCCAGCTCATGAATCTTCATGATCAAGCCGGTAAGTATTTTTCTATCTCCAAATTGAACAATGGCGCGCTGACCAATCACAATTTGTCCATTCAGGTTTTGTGGAACACGGTAGGTAAATGTTTTAGGAATAGGTACCGGAAGTAATATCTCAACAAAATAGGTATGACTTATTGCGTGTAAGTCTGCATGTACCGATTCATTTGACATTATAGATTAAAGAAGATGTTGACTACAATAATTTTTTATGTTAATTGATCCAGTGCATCATTCACATGCTGCACAGGCAATTTACACGTTTTATTTTTGCAAACATAAATGGTGGTATTACCCTTTATGGCCACTTTATCTTTAACCAATGGCAGTGTGCTGCTACTTGAGCTTCCCATGCGTAAGGTAAAAGGCAGATAATTATTCGAAAATTCGCGATTGAAAGCTAAGGCATCCGTACCGGTAAATATTACTTCGGCCATACCTTTTCTTATTTCTGACCAAGCAATGCCCCAGTGCGACATGTAGTTAGGTTCATTGATGATTAAATTGCCTAGTGACTTGCACATTTTCAAAGCCATGCTTTTCCAATCCTCATTATCAAGTATTATACCTGCCTGAAATAGGTTTTGGCTCATTAAAGCATTTGAAGATGGAATAACATTATCAAAAAGTTCTTTCTTGCGTGCAAGTAATTGTTCGGCTTTGAGGCTGTTATAAAAGAAGAAGTTATCTTCTTTATCATAGAAATCTGTTAAGCATGTCTTTATTAATGCTTCTGCCTTGTAAATATAATTTTCTTCAAAACTAACCTGGTACAATTTTATGTAAGCTTGGATTAGGTATGCGTAATCATCAAGAAACCCCTGCACCGATGATCGTTTATTTTTATAGGAGCGAAAAACAACATTGTTGTGGATTAGATTCTCTTCTAAAAATTGAATATTCCGTATTGCTAGTTTTAAGAAGTCTTCATTTTGAATATATCTGTATCCATCTAATAATCCACAAATTGTCAGGGCATTCCATGAGGTAATAATCTTGTCATCTAAAGCGGGAGCAATACGCCTCTTTCTTTCTTTGTATAGTTTTGATTTAGCTTCAGTTAAAATGATTTTCCATTTTGCGATATCCAGTTGTTTTTCTTTAATAAAAACCTCATCATAATTCTCCCTAAAAAGAATATTCTCCCCTTTCTCCCAGTTGCCAGTTTTTTTGATATTAAAATAATCTATAATCAATGAAGCATCTTTGTTCAATAATTTTTCAATCTCTTCGTATTTCCAAACATAAAATTTCCCTTCAATACCTTCACTGTCGGCATCAATAGCAGAATAGAAACCACCGGCTGAATTGGTCATTTCATTTTTTATCCACTGTGAAGTTTCTGTTGTTATGGTTTTGAATACCTCATCTTTTGTAATAGCATAAGCTTCAGCAAACAGACTTAACATCTGAGCATTATCATAAAGCATTTTTTCGAAATGAGGAGCAAACCATTCTGCATCAACAGAGTACCGAGCAAAGCCTCCGCCTATTTGGTCGTACAATCCACCCATACTCATTTTTTTAAGGGTAAGAATCGTCTGTGCCAATGCTTGCTTGTTTTGACTTAGGTGATAATACCTCAAATGCCATAACCATATGGATGGCATAACAAATTTGGGGGCTTTATCTAATCCACCCCAGTGCAGATCATATTTAGCCTGCAGCAGTTGGTAAGTGTAGTGTAGATCTTCACTAAGTTCTTTTTCTTCTGCTTTTTTTAAAAAGCGTGAAGTATCCGATTCGATTAGATGTTTAGTCAGCGATTCGGCTGATTCTTCAATTTCGTTCTTCTTTTCTTTGTAAGCTTTGTTAATGTTCTGTAAAATCTGTGCCCATGTTTGCGCAGGAAAGTATGTGCCACCGTAAAAGGGTTTTTGTAGAGGTGTACAGAAGACAT
>CAZVFM010000035.1:0-18252 GCA_964626095.1 uncultured Roseivirgaceae bacterium
CCTTCAATTACAGTTGGCTTGCGCGGATTAAGTTATGTGGAAGTAGAGGTTACCGGTCCTAACAGAGATTTACATTCAGGAGTTTATGGGGGTGCGGTAGCTAATCCAATCAATACACTTTGTGAAATGATTGCTTCATTGAAAGATGAAAAGGGAACAATTACAATTCCCGGTTTTTACGATAAAGTAAAAACACTATCAGCAGATGAAAGAAGGGAATTGAACAAAGCACCTTTTGATTTGAATGAGTATAAAAAAGAATTAGACATCAAAGAAGTAAAAGGAGAAGCAGGTTATACAACATTAGAGCGCACGGGCATCAGGCCTACGCTAGATGTAAATGGTATTTGGGGTGGATATACCGGTGAAGGAGCAAAAACAGTATTACCCTCGAAAGCCTATGCAAAAATATCTATGCGGCTGGTTCCAGACCAGGACAATGAAGAGATAACAGAATTGTTCAGCAAACATTTTAAATCTATAGCCCCGCCTGCTGTTAAAGTAAAAGTAACCGAGTTGCATGGCGGACAGCCGGCAGTAACCCCTACAAACTCAAAGGCATTTGCTGCTGCAAGTAAGGCATTTGAAGAAGTTTGGGGTAAAACACCAATCCCCACACGGGATGGTGGTAGTATTCCTATCGTAGCTTTGTTTAAAGAAGTTCTTGGGTTGGACACCGTATTGATGGGTTTTGGTCTGGATACGGATGCGATACACTCTCCCAATGAACATTATGGTGTAACCAATTATTTGAAGGGCATTGAAACGATCACCGCTTTTTACAAACATTTTGCAAACTAAGTGAGCAGCCTGGAAGGGGCTCAAGATTCTAGTAAGTGTTTTATGAAATGCAGGAACATTATTCCAGACAAAGCAGTTTAACTCCAATATGAAGTCGGCATACATGAGGAAAATGAGACAAATGATTTTTGTATTGCTTATGTTAAGCATAGGGCAATCTGCAATTGCCCAAATCATACCCCCCCCCAAGTGGACTTACAAAGCCAGTAAACAGGATGTGAAGGTTGGAGAAGTAATTGATATAATTTTCAATGCTCAAATTGCAGATAACTGGTACATCTACTCCAATGATTTTGATACAGATTGCGGACCAATCTTGGCTACCTTCACTTTTAGTGCGAACGAAAGTTTTGAGTTAATTGGGGAAGTAGCAGCTGTTAATCCCTCAAAAAAAATAGATGAGATATTTGAGTGTGAAGTAAAATATCATAGTGGCACCGCAGAGTTTAGACAAAAAGTAAAAATTCTCAAGGCTAATACAAAGATCAGCGGCTCACATGAATATCAAATGTGCTCAGACATCGATGGTAAGTGTGTCAACTTTGAAGACGATTTCTCAATTACCGGAATAAGTGTAGCAGAAGCTGAAAATCAAAAAGCAACAACCAAACCTTCTAATACTGAGCAGATCGAAGAGCCACGCGAGGAACAAGTTGAAACTGCTACTGAAGAAACGACTAAAGTGTTTGCAGAAAGCGAAGGACCAATTATTGATAAGGATCTCATTATTGAAAGTCCGGCCGATCGTTCCATGTGGATATTTCTGGCCTTCTCTTTTCTTGCAGGTCTGGCTGCTTTGTTAACGCCCTGTGTTTTCCCGATGATACCTATGACAGTCACCTATTTCACCGGACAAGGAAAGACAATACGAAAAGCCTTTATCTATGGCTTGTCTATCATTGCAATCTATACACTTGTAGGAGCGGCAATAGCACCGCTCATGGGACCCGAAACAGCCAACCATCTTTCAACCGAATGGCTGCCCAATATTATTTTCTTTTTAGTATTCATCATTTTTGGATTAGCATTCCTCGGCTTGTTTGAAATCACCCTGCCAAGTTCTTTAGTAAATAAAGTAGACAAGCAGGCAGACAAAGGTGGATTGATTGGCATTTTCTTTATGGCATTTACTTTGGTGCTGGTTTCGTTTTCGTGTACCGGACCGATAGTGGGAAGCATTTTGGTTAGTTCTGCAGGAGGACAAGTGATAAAACCCGTTCTCGGCATGTTTGCTTTCTCTGCGGCATTTGCAATTCCATTTACATTGTTTGCGATCTTCCCGGGATGGTTGAGTACACTTCCTAAATCAGGGGGTTGGTTAAATTCTGTGAAAGTTGTTTTAGGATTTCTTGAACTGGCCCTGGCCTTTAAATTTTTAAGCATTGCCGATCAAGCCTTTCATTGGCGTATACTTGATCGCGAAATTAACCTTGCCATTTGGATTGTGATTTTTACCATGATGGGTTTTTATCTATTAGGAAAAATTAGATTGCCGCACGACAGTAAACTTGAATTCATAGGAGTGCCCAGGTTAGTGTTGGCAATTATCACATTCACTTTTGTGGTTTACTTAATTCCCGGCTTGTGGGGAGCGCCACTTAAAATGCTGGCCGGTTATTTACCGCCCATGTACACGCATGACTTTGATCTCAGCACATTAGGAAGACAAGGCAAAGAGCCGAATCAAATATGTGACGATCCTATGTATGCAGATTTTCTTCACTTACCCCACGGGCTCAATGGTTATTTTGATTATGAACAGGCATTGGCTTGTGCAAGACAACAGAATAAACCTCTTTTTATAGACTTCACAGGGCATGGCTGCACCAATTGTCGTGAAATGGAAGCTGTAGTATGGTCAGATCCAGCAGTACTGCAAAGACTAGCGGATGATTATGTGATAGTAGCATTATATGTAGATGATAAAACCGAACTGCCGGAGTCACAATGGTATACTTCTTCCTACGATAACAAGGTGAAGAAAACTATAGGAAAGCAAAATGCCGACCTTCAAATAACCAGGTTACAAAACAATGCCCAACCTTTTTATATACTTTTGGGCGTAGATGAGCGTGTACTTGTGAGCCCGTACGGATACGACCGAAGTATTGATAAATTTTTGCAGTTTTTGGACGAGGGCAAATCCAAATACAAGGAATTGTATAATTAGAGAGAAATAGACGCTTTTTGTATAAACGCAATTAATCCCTACTTTTAAAAGATTTTTAGTCTAAATAGGGCATCAAAAGCCCTGATTTTTTAACCTAAAGCCAAAATATTTTGATGTTTAAGCGTTTCGCGTTTCTTTTTGGTTTGGTGGTACTTTGCTCAGTTTTAATTAACTGGGACTACTATAGCCCTGTTCAAAAGGTAAAGGAGCCAAACATTATAAATCATCCATCTTATGATGAAGCCATAGGTTCGTTGGACTTCTTTTTACCCCAACCCACTAATTATTATGGATTAAGTTTTGTTAAGGCATCTGTTCATGAAAGCAAGGTTAAACCGCGCGAAAGACTTGCTGATATTTTTACAAGCAATAATGTTCCTGCGCACCTGGTTAAAGAGTTGAGTACAATTTCTAGAAATGTTTTTGATGTCCGCAAAATTCTCCCTCACAAAAAATACGCATTCGTTTCTACCAGTGATTCTATTCGTAAGCCCTTAGCATTTATCTATGAACCTAATCCGGTTGAATACATTGTTTTTAGATTTGATGAGCAATTGCACGTAGAGCAATGCTATCGCGATGTAAATGTTGTAGAGAAAGAAATTTCTGGAGTTATATCCAGCACACTATCACAAACCATTGAGTCTTTAAGCCTATCGCACGAGCTTACGAATAAGTTTGTAGATATTTTCGCCTGGCAACTTGACTTTCAGCGATTGCAAAAAGGCGACAAGTTTAAATTGATTTACGAAGACCATATTGTTGATGGGAAATCTATCAGTGTAGGAAAGATTATTGCAATCTATTTTGAACATTTTGGGAACGAGTATTATGCATTCAAGTATAATCAAGGAGATGGCATTGATTATTTTGATGAAAAAGGGAACAGCCTGAGGAAAGCCTTACTAAAATACCCCATTGAATTTTCCCGTATCAGTTCAAAATATTCTCTAAACAGATTTCATCCCGTACTAAAAAGATATAAGGCGCACTTGGGAACAGACTTTGTTGCCAAAGTTGGTACGCCAATAAGAACTGTGGGTGATGGCATTGTGCTCGAGGCAACCTACAATGGTAACAATGGCAATTATGTTAAAATCAGGCACAATGCAACTTATACAACTCAGTATTTGCACATGTCAAAGATTGCATCCGGATTAAAACCCGGCACCAGGGTGCGGCAAGGGCAAACCATAGGTTACGTTGGCAAAACAGGCTTAGCAACCGGCCCACACCTATGTTATCGGTTTTGGAGAAATGGTGTTCAGGTTGATGCCCTTCGTGTAGAGCTTCCCCCCTCTCAACCAATAAGTGAAGAACATTTACAAGCATTTAATTTGGCACAAACTGAATTAAAAGAACGATTAAGTCGTATTGAATTTGCAGAAGGAGACTATTACCTGGTTGCTTCGCGCTAAAATAATTTTCAACTGACTTTTTACAATATCTCTGCTATTTTAACGTCATTTGTTAGGATTGAGCAGGTAGTCATTGATGAGAGTAATTATCATTCTATTTTTAATCGCTGCACTTCAACCAAAGCTCTTCTCACAAAAGGTTGGGTTGGTATTAAGCGGGGGTGCAGCTAAAGGGATGGCACATGTTGGTGTGCTCAAAGCACTTGAGGAGAACGAAATTCCTATTGATTATATAGTAGGCACTTCAATGGGCGCAATAGTTGGGGCTGCTTATGCATCGGGAATGAGCCCCGATATGATTGAGGCTATGGTTGTTTCGCCATCATTTCAAAATTGGATTTCAGGCAGACCAGAAGATGCATTTAGTTTTTATTACCAGGACGTAAACCAAACACCTTCATTAGTTAGGGTTAACCTGGCGGTTGACTCAACACTCAATTTGGCATTTCAAAGAAATATTGCAAGTGATGCAGCTATAAACTTTGTATTGGCCGAGCACTTAGCGCAGCCTTCAGAAATAGCCGGGTATGATTTCGACAAACTCTTTATTCCGTTAAGACTAGTCGCGTCAGATATTTTTACGCAATCCGAGGTCGTACTTTCTGATGGCTTACTTAATGATGCTGTTCGGGCCTCGCAGTCAGTGCCTTTTTTCTATTCACCTGTTAAAGTTGATGGTCGTTATTTATTTGATGGGGGCATTTACAACAACTTTCCAGTAGATGTGGCGATAAATGAGTTTAGTCCAGATGTTGTTATTGGTGTTAATGTGTCAACAAAGCTTTATGAAACGTATCCATATGAAACTGATGAAACACTTATCAGCAATGAATTATTGGTGATGCTAATCAATAAGGCAGACCCCTCAAGAATTCCTGAAGGAGGAGTTTACATTGAACCAAACCTGGGGGGCTACACGGGGTTTGATTTCAAAAAAGTAAGACCACTAATTGATAGTGGCTACGTATCCACCCTAAGACACATGGAAGAAATAAAAAGTAAAATTTCAAAAAGAGTCACTTGTGATGACCTGACCGAAATGAGAAATGTTTTTAATTCAAAAAGAAAGCCATTTGTTTTTAATAAAATAATATATGAAGGATTTACTTACCAACAACGAAAGTATATTGATAACCTTTTTAAAGTCAAGAGGAGAGCGCTCACGCTGCATGATATAAAAATGGGCTATTATAAATTAGTAACTGAAGACTATTTTAAGAGTATTTATCCTGGTATTGTATACAACGAAGAAAAGGAGGCTTTTGACCTGACTTTAAGCAAGCGACCTGTTAATAATTTAAAAGTTGACTTTGGAGGAAATCTCTCTACCAGGAACATCAGCAATATGTTTCTTGGTTTGAATTACTATTACTTCAGCAACTTTTTCTTAAACGCGTATACCGATTTTTATGCCGGTAATTTTTATAAATCAGCACAGTTTAAACTCCACCTCGACTTTCCTTATTTTGGTAGATTTTATTTAGAGCCAGAGATAATATACAATCAATGGGATTACCTGGAGTCTGATGATATTATATTTACTGACAGGGCGCCCACAGCACTTGAACGAATAGACAGAAAAGCCGGAATTAATTTAGGACAGTCTTTGGGGAATAAATACAAAATAGTTTACTCCTTCCACGGTGTAAACAATTCAGATAACTTTGTCAACACAAATTTTCTATCAAGCCTGGATACACTTGATAACCTGAAATTAAATGGTATCAGAACCGGCTTAAGCATTTCTTCAAATACTTTGAATCGAAAGCAATACGCCTCAGATGGTAGGAACTATCAGTTCAGCATTAATTATTTTAACCTTAGAGAAGACTATACTCCGGGAAGCACAGCCTTTATCAGTGATGAAATATCTGAGAAACACAAATGGTTTCAGGCCCGCGTTACTATGGAGCAATATTTTAAGAAGGGATTGTACAGTTCGGGATTTCTCCTTGATGCTGTGCTTTCAAATCAACCGGTATTTTCAAATTATAGATCATCTATAATAAGTGCGCCAGGCTTTTATCCTATTCAGGATAGCCGAACGATATTCCTGGAAAATTTCAGGGCCTATAGTTTTGTTGCCGGGGGTATGCGAAACGTATTTGAAATAAGGAAAAGCCTTGACTTCAGGGCAGAGGTTTTTGTATTTAAACCCTTAGAGGCCATCATAGAGGCCCCTGAACAGCGACCTTTGTTGAGAAGATCGGAAAAAGATTTTTTCTTTACAGGCACAGCAGGCCTGGTATTTCATTCAGCCCTTGGGCCTATAAGTCTTAGTCTCAATTATTATGATGATGCAGAAAACCGCCTAGGTGTTTTATTACATGTAGGGTTTTTGCTCTTTAATAAAACCTCTCTAGAGTAATAGCCTTTTCAAGGCATCAGGAATAGTATGATATATTTGAGCGAATTAAGGTTTTCTTGAGATTTTATCTATTTTTGATTGCTTTAAACTTTAATTGCTGTTACATGTCTAAGAAATTGTTTTTTGTTGGCTTATTGTTCTTACCTATTATTTTAAGTGCTCAAACTATTCAATGGGCTTCAAAAGTATTAGAGTTCTCATCTCAACTAACTCCTGTTCAATATTCAGCCGAACAAGTATTAGGAAAGCCCAATGCATTGCCTGCCGGGGGGCAAAACCCTAATGCATGGACTCCGGATAAACCGAAGAGGAAAGAGTTCATTAAAGTTGGATTTGAGTACCCCATGAAGATTAAACTTGTTGCCATTGCGGAATCATACAACCCAAGTGCGCTTACAAGAATTACTGTATTTGATGAACAGGGCAACGAGTATGAACTAAGTACTTTTGTTCCTGAACAAATTCCATTGAAAGGCCGAATGCTTAATTTTTTTGTAGACGAAACAAGCTATAAAGTAACGGCAGTTAAACTTGAATTTGATGGAGCAGCGATAAGCGATTATTTTAGTATAGATGCTGTTGCGATAGCAGATGTATCATATCCAATTGTGGCAGATATTACAAAGCCTGTAATGCTGGCAAGAAACATAGAAGTGGAAAGGCTAAGCGAAAACGTGAATAGTGAGTATCCCGAATTAAATCCACTGCTCTCTCCAGATGGCAAGACTTTATACTTCAGCAGAAGAAATCATCCGGAAAACGTTGGTGGTATTGCTGATGATGAAGATATCTGGTATGCAGAGCTGGATTCAGTTGGCGAATGGCAACTTGCTAAAAATATGGGCACTAATTTTAATAATGCCTACCCAAATTTTGTCAATACAGTAAGTTCGGCTACCCCTGATGGTAAATCAGTGGTCTTTTTGTTGGGGAACAAGTACAAAGAGAAGGGAAAAATGGTAGCCGGTATTTCTATGAGTAGTAAGGTTGGAGATGAGTGGACTGCTCCTCTTCCGGTTGAAATAGAGAACGATTATAATTTTAATGAGAAAGCAAATTATTTTCTTGCGAACAACAGGAAAACAATATTGATGTCAATTGAAAGAGAAGATTCCTATGGAGATCGTGACCTTTATGTTTCATTTCAAAAGAAAGACAGTACTTGGACAAAGCCATTGAATCTTGGCTCAGTTATAAACACTTCAGGTACAGAGTCGGCTCCGTTTTTAGCTGCAGATGATAAAACACTTTATTTTTCATCTAATGGATTCAGCGGTTACGGAGGGAGTGATATTTATGTTTCCACCAGGTTGGATGATACCTGGACTAACTGGACAGAGCCGGAAAATCTTGGGCCCGAGATCAATTCTGAATTAGAAGATTTGTTTTTTAATATTCCTGCGTTTAGTGATTATGCTTATTACTCTCGTGGAGTAACTGAGACAGACATGGATATATTCAGAGTTAAACTTCCGATTTTCCATGTTCCAGATCCAATCATTTTAGTTAAGGGGAGGCTTACAGATTCTAAAACGGGCGAACCTGTAGGTGCAAAAATTATTTATGAAAGACTATCTGACGGAAAAGAAATGGGCGTTACCCAATCAGATCCATTGACCGGAAACTTTGAAATTCTTTTGCCGGCAGGGGAACTGTATGGCTTTCGTGCGGAGGCAGAAGGATACATATCTGAAAGTCAGAATATAGATCTCAGAGAGTTTAAAGAAGGCGCAACATTTGAGCATAAAGACATTCGTCTGGCTCCTATTGAAGAAGAAGTGATCATTGTGATGAATAATATTTTCTTCTATTTTGATAAAACGGAGTTACGACCCGAATCTTATCCTGAACTTAACAGAACAGTAGAGTTGCTTACGGAGCGATCTTCAATGGTTATTGAAATAGCCGGACATACTTGTGATTTAGGCCCCGAATCATATAATCTCCTGCTTTCTGAGAGAAGAGCCAAGGCCATATATGATTATTTAGTAACGAAAGGAATACAATCAGATAGATTGAGTACAGTTTTCTTTGGCGAGGGTCAACCAACTGTTCCGAATACATCAATAGAAAACAGAATGAAAAACAGGCGTGTGGAATTCAAGATCATCAAGAAGTAGTGCAAAAAGTTTTATTATGAAAAATTACTTACTCCTATTCTGCATATTAATCAATTTCAATTTAATTGCCCGATCAGCCGATACAACCATTGTGGTAATGGGGAAGATATTAGATATAAATACGAAAGAGCCGGTTAAAGCAAGGGTGTATTATAAAAGCTTACCATATGGGAACAAAGTTGGACTGATCAACAACACCGAGTTTAGTTTCTCCATGTTTGATTCAGATCATTACTCTGTTCAAGTAGATGCCTCTGGTTACGAACCCGCAAAGTATATAATAGATCCAACTGAAGCGGATGAAAATCTTCGGATCGATCGTATAATTGAGCTAGCGCCAAAAGGCAGTGGGCCCAAGAATGTTATTTTGCTTGAAGGTTTGATATTCGAGCAAAACAGATCAAGAATAAACCAAAGTTCCTACGCTGAACTTGATGGAGTAGTTACCATGATGAAGAACAATCCATCAATGGTAATACAGCTTGAAGGCCATACCGATACAAGGGGGAATCCTCAAAAAAATCTTGAACTCTCTCAAGATCGAGTTGATGAAGTAAAAAAATACCTTACTAAAAAAGGCATTAAAAAGCACAGGGTATTTACTAAAGCTTTTGGAGGAACACAGCCAGTATCCAGAGACGATACGGAAGAATCTCACAGATTAAACAGAAGAGTGGAGTTAAGAATTTTGGAAGATTAGATTAATTAAGACTTGCCACCTGTCTGTTGTCTAGAATGTTTTTGAAATTTCGAAGACATTCTTTTTTTTCGGGCTCACTTACATCACTGTTAAGAATTGAAAGAATGAGTATTCCAACAAACTCATCTATTCTTTGTGAATGATAGTGTGCAGTAGCTTCAATTAAGGCGAGGGAGGCATCTAGTAAGTTGCCTTCATTATATAAGCGAACAGCGGTATTGAAGTGCATTAATCCAACCAATTCATGAAGGCTGGTCTCTCTGAAAATATTCCTTTTAAAATCATAAGGAGTCTTTTCCTTGGAGAGATTAAACACTTCAGGGTCAATTAATTTATAGTCAACCAATTTTTGTGCGATTAGTTTTTTATTACTTATAAAACCATTTAAAGGGTCAGTACTCTCAATCAGCACATCTCCGGAAGATGTTTCGAGTAATATAAAAATGTGGTAGTTCGTTTCGTAAATTTTAAAATTAATATTTAGAGATTCAAAAATTAAAGCATACAATGAAGTGCCGGTAAGGCAATCATATTTCCCGTAGGTAAAGATGTCTTCAAATGCAGCGTACGGTTGATATTCTTTTAGAAAGTTTTTGTGTGTTGCGCGGTAAACTTTTTTCAACCATCTAAGTTCATTTTTACCTTTGTTACTTTCCATGCTGCGAATAAAGGGAGCCAAATCATTTTTGAACGATTCGTTTGCAAGGCGCTGATTTTTTTCTCCAATAAATTTCTTAAATAGCTCAGATGGAGGAAGTCCTGCCCCCTTTGAGGCAATTGAGCTAATGAGTACTACAAAAAATAGTATGGAGCCTGTTCTGATCATTGAATTGTTAACATTCTTAACACTAAGGTAACAATAAATTAATATTGGAAGTTTACTGGCCTCGCTATTAGTTGATTTTCACACTTTACAATCAATTTGGTACCTTACAGGAATGTTGATAGAGCACCCAAAGGGATTCGAGAAAAACGCCATATTGGTGACAAATGAGGCATTTTTGGCTTGTTTTCAGGCGCAAAAGGCCAGAAGTCTTCTTATGCGGTCTGAGCCGATTTCAGCGCGTAAAATCAAACTAAAAAAATTAAGACTTTGGATTAAGGATAATCAACAAGAGATCCTTAAGGCCGTTTTTAATGATTTTCAGAAGCCTGAAGCAGAAACCATGGCACATGAAATTCTGCCTGTATTGTCGGAAATAAAGCATGCATTAACCCATCTTGACCGATGGACCAAACCTAAAAAGGTGGACGCACCTATTACCTTCTTGGGCACTTTTTCGCACATTCAATTTGAGCCCAAAGGGGTTGTGCTGATCATATCTCCATGGAATTTTCCATTCAGTTTATGTCTGGGACCACTGGTTTCGGCAATTGCCGCAGGCAATACAGCAATCGTCAAGCCTTCCGAAATGACACCTCACACCTCAAGACTTATTGCTAAAATGATACCCGAAATATTTAATACGGATGAAGTGGCCGTGTTTGAAGGAGACGTTGATGTTTCAAAGCAATTGCTGCGACTTCCATTCGATCACATATTTTTTACCGGAAGTCCGGCTGTAGGTAAATTGGTTATGAAAGCAGCAGCAGAAAATCTAAGTGCTGTAACATTAGAGCTTGGCGGAAAGTCTCCGGTAATTGTTGACGAAACCGTCAATATTCGCACGACCGCAAGGCGCATTGCCTGGGCTAAGTTTGTAAACAACGGGCAAATATGCGTGACTCCAGATTATGCTTTTGTTCATGAAAATATTTATGATGAGTTTCTGGAGGCTGTCAAGAGGGAAACAATTGATTTGTTTACTGCAGGAGAAAATAATGATTTTAGGACTTCACCATTTTATGGCCGGATTGTAAACGACAGGCACACAAGAAGATTATTGTCGCTTATTGATGATGCACTGAGTGAAGGAGCCAAGATTTTTTGGGGAGGAGAATCTGATATCGATAAAAAATTCATTGCCCCTACAATTATCACTAATATCTCTCCGGATGCAGCAATTATGGAAGAAGAAATATTTGGCCCGATTTTGCCGGTAATGGTTTACGAGAATCTGGAGGATGTCGTTGGCTATATCAATGCAAAACCAAAGCCATTAGCACTATATGTGTTTACTCATTCCAATAAAACGAGGGATTACATTTTAAAGTCAGCATCTTCAGGAACGGCATGTATTAACGACTGTGTATTACAGTTTGCGCATGCAAATCTTCCGTTTGGAGGAGTAAACAATAGCGGAATAGGCAAATCGCATGGACATTATGGGTTTTTGGCCTTTTCTAATGAGAAAGCGGTGTTAAAACAAAAGAGAGGCTTAACAGCACTTAGTTTTTTTTATCCCCCATATAGTAATGTGAGAAAAAAAATAATTGAACTGGTATTGAAATTCTACTGAATGATCTTCGTTTAAATTTTGTTGATAAAAACTGGAGATTTATCAATAGCAATTTCTAAACTATACAACAGGGTATTACTTAACATTTTAAAAATATGAAAAAGGTATTAATTGGAATTTTCGTTTTTCTGTTTCTTATAATTGTTGCGCTTGCATTGGTCCCAGTACTTTTCAAGGATAATATTAAAGCAGCAATTGATCGGGAGCTCGCAAAATCGGTAAACGCAGATGTGTTTTTTGATGTAGATAATTTTAGTCTATCAGTGTTCAAAAATTTTCCCAATATAACAGCAACACTCAAAGACTTCGGAGTTATCAACAGAGCCCCCTTTGAAGGAGAAGTTTTATTTGCGGCAGATGAAATGCAAATCGAAGTTAACATCAAAAGTATTTTGATGGAAGATCAGCCCAGAATAAAGGGAATTTTTCTCGATCATCCGGTGATTAACATTATCGCACTTGCCGATGGCAGGGCCAATTATGATATCGCCATAAGTACTGAGGATGTATCTGAAGAAGAGATTGCAGAAACAACCGAATTTTCAATTAGTATCGATCATTGGGAAATTGTGAACGGTTACATCATGGTCGATTATCAACCGGCTACATTTAGTATGGAGTTGCAAGGGCTCAATCATAAGGGCAATGGGGATTTTACAGAAACAGTTTTTGATTTGCGAACCAACTCTACAATTGAAAAACTACTTGTAACATATGACGGTACAACATACCTGAGTAACAATACTGCAAGTATTGATGCGGTAATTGCAATTGCAGAAGACTATACACTTTATACCTTTAAAGAAAATCAGGCCTTGTTAAACGATTTTGCTTTTGGCTTTGATGGTTGGTTTAAAATGAATGAAAATGATTATGACATGGATATCAGCTTCGCGACAAAAGACAACTCTTTTAAAAGTTTGCTGTCACTGGTTCCTGGAATGTATACAGAGAGCTTCGCGGGCCTTAAGAGCGAAGGTGAATTAAACTTTAGCGGGATGGTAAAAGGGAAATACAGCGATGACCTAATGCCTGCATTTAACCTTTCACTTAATGTTAAAGATGGCTTTTTCCAATATCCTGATTTACCGGCACCTGTTAGCAATGTTCAGGTTGATCTTCTGGTAGACAACAAAGATGGTATTATCGAAAATACCTACATCAACCTAAAACAAATGCATATTGATTTCGGAAGCAATCCATTTGATGCTACGCTTATTGTTGAGAACCTTAAAGATTATAGAATGAATGCCAGTATGAATGGCAAACTCAATTTAGCGGAACTGAATACAATGTTTCCGATAGATGGACTAAGCATGCGTGGCATTTTCTCAGTAAATGCAAGTGCAAAGGGTGTATACGATAGCTTAAGAAAAATAGTGCCTGCAATGGATGTAAAAATGAGCCTTGTTAATGGTTATGTTAAATCCAGTGAATTTCCTGCGCCACTTGAAGATCTTAAATTCAATTCAAGTATAAATAATAGTAGTGGTAAAATGGCCGAAACAACTATCAGAGTGAATGATTTTTCTATGCTTCTGGAGGGAGAGCATTTTGTTGCTGATATGATTCTACAAAACCTTGATGATTACACCTGGGATGTTAAAGCAAGTGGAGGAATTGATTTGGAGAAGATCACAAAAATATTTCCACTAGAAGGAATGAGCCTCGTTGGCAATATTAAGGCCGATTTGAAGACCCAAGGTAAAATGTCTGACCTTGAGGCTGAGCGCTACGATAAACTACCAACAAGCGGCAGCATAAGCATTAAAAATTTCAAGTATGAAGATAAGGAACTTCCCTATGTAATTGCTTTGAGCACTGCACAAGGAAGTTTTGATCCCCGAAAAATTGAAATTAAGGAAGTAAAGGGCACCATTGGTAATAGTGATTTTGAAGTAAGCGGAGCCTTTACAAACTATATGGGCTATATCTTCGGAGAAAGTGAAGTAATAAAGGGAAGCTTGAATTATACAGCCAACTTACTCGACCTAAACGAATTTATGGAAGAGACAGAACAAACAACAGAAGAGAGTGCAGAAGAAGAGGCGTACACGGTTATACCGATCCCCAGTAACATTGATTTTGTATTAAAATCAAAAGTAAAGTCTGTTAAAGTGATGGATCTCACCATGGCAAACGCTGAGGGCGAAATTGTGTTGAGAGAGGGCATAGCAAATCTGAATGGATTAAAGTTCAACATGCTGGGAGGAAGCTTTGTTGTAACAGGAGCTTACAACACACAAGACATAAGTAAACCAAGCTATGATTTTGGTTTAAAAATTGATAATTTATCAATAGCTCAGGCCTATTCTACATTTAGCACTATTCAGACGTTTGTACCTATTGCAGAAAAAATTGCCGGAAATTTTTCTACTGATTTTAAGGTAAACGGTTTATTACAACAAGATATGATGCCCGATATGGCAAGTGTAAATGGTGATGGACTTGTTAAAATTTTGCAGGCTACTGTTAAAGAATCTCAAATTATAAGTGGCATTTCTTCATTAACAAAACTTGAAGATGCAGGTGAAGTTACGCTAAGAGATGTAATCATGTCGGCATCGATTAACGATGGGCGCTTAAGTGTAAAACCTTTTGATGTTAAAATTGGAAACTACGCAACTACGGTTGCCGGAAGTACCGGGCTGGATGGGAGCATTAGTTACAACTTGAAAATGATTGTACCAGCCGGAAAATTGGGAGCAGACTTTAACAGTTTGGTTAGTCAATATGCAGGTGGCACAAGTGCAACAACAGGAAATCAAAATATTCCATTGACTATTGGTTTAGGGGGGACATATGCAAACCCAAGACCCACACTAATAATGGATGAGCAAAAGCAACAAGTACGTGATGCAATTACTTCTGCAGCTGAAGAGAAAGGTAAAGAAGCGTTGCAGCAAGCTGTTAAGGGTAGCGAGGCCGAAAAGTTGGTTGGTGGCTTACTTGGAGGAAAAAAAACAGGGGCGGACAGTACCTTGAAGGATAGTACTGTAATCGATCCTGTAATTCCTGTAACTAAGGAAGAAGTGAAAGAAAAAGTAGAAGAAGAAAAGAAAAAACTGGAAGAAGAAGCGCAGAATAAAATTAAGAATCTACTCAAGAAGAAAGGTGGAGGATGATGTTTAAACTTCCATTGAATAAAAAGGCGGGATGATTAAATCCTGCCTTTTTATGTTTACTCAAATCCATCAGCTACATTTATGACCAAACAGTTCTATCAATGAAGCGTATAGTTATTTTTCTTTTTCCGGTATTAATTGTAGGGTACCTGGCAGGCCCCAAACCATCAGCTCCTGTTTATGAAAATAACCTTCCTTCTGTGCCGGCATCTGCACTTGAGTTGGAAATTTTTATAAGTGAAAAGGAGAGCAGACACAAATTAAAGCCAGGAAATCAGGCCCAAATTGTTTGGGCGGATAGTAGTAAATCAAAATCAGAATATGTAATCGTTTACTTGCACGGGTTCTCTGCATCTCATCGTGAAGGCGCTCCCATACATACCGAAATAGCGGATCACTTTGGTGCTAACCTCTACTTAAGTCGTCTGGCTGATCATGGAGTTGATAGTGTAGATGCACTTTATCATTTTACAGCAGAGCGATTGTGGCAAAGCGGGAAAGATGCACTTGCTGTTGGTAAAAAATTAGGGGATAAGGTAATTTTAGTAAGCACATCAACCGGAGGAACATTGGCGCTTATGCTTGCTGCAGCTTTTCCGGATGATGTTTATGCTTTGGTGAATCTTTCACCCAATATCCGCATCAATAACCCGCTGGCATCTTTAACAAATAATCCTTGGGGTTTGCAAATAACCAGGCTCTCACAAGGCGGAAAGACAAATGAGATTAAATACCCTGAAGAGAGAATTCCTTACTGGAATGCTTCTTACAGGTATGAGGCGATTGTACAACTTCAGGAACTGATAGAGAGCGCAATGACTGAGCAGACATTTAAAAAAGTTAAGCAACCATCGCTCACGCTATACTATTATAAAGATGAAGAACACCAGGATCCAATTGTGCGTGTTGACGCCATGCTTTGGATGCATGAAAATTTAGGTACGCCCGATTCATTAAAAAGAGCAGTACCTATTCCTGAAGCGGGAAATCACGTTATTGCCTGTGACCTTACTTCAGAAGATTTAGAAAGCGTAAGAATCGAGATATTGGATTTTATGGAGCATACTTTGAATATGAAACCCACCTCTCATTAATAATTTATATTGATAACTTTTTATTTTCTAAATAGTAAATTTACATTAAAATAATTCTTTATGTATACCGGACTATTACACACCCACTCAATGTTACGCTATGTATTACTGGCCCTGCTGGTAATTGTTGTAATTAAATCGCTCGTTTCCTGGCTTGGCAAAAAGCAGTTTATTGGAATTGACAATAAATTAAGTTTGTGGCTATTAATTATTGCTCATATTCAATTACTAATCGGGCTTGCTTTATATTTTATCAGTGATGTGGTTCAGTTTGTTGAAGGTATGATGAAGATTAAGGAATTGCGCTATTGGGCTGTTGAACACATAGTGGCCATGATCATTGCTATTGTATTAATTACGTATGCCCGTATTAGTATGAAGAAACTAAGTACCGATGAAGGTAAGCATAAAAAGCTTTTCATATTTAATACAATTGCCCTGATAATTATTGTTGCCACCATATTAAACAGCGGCAGAGGTTTGCTTTAAGTTTAACAAATGCTTTACAAGAAAGTAATGGGTTATTAATAGATAACCGGTAAATTTTCAATTATCTACAATATTCAAATTCAAAATTGCATCTATGAAGTTTTCGATCGCTTTTCTTTCTGTTGTATTGATATTTGCCTGCTCTGAGAAGGAGAAAGTAAGTTACCCCTCAATGGATTTGCCTGAAATAAAAGGAGCCAGAATAAATCCTTATGGACTTCCATTTATACATGGGGTAGCTTCAGGAGATCCAACCAGTACAAGTGTAATTATTTGGACTCGTGTTACTCCCAATGACTCGGTTCCAGAAGTTGAAGTGAAATGGAAGGTATTTAATGATTCAGCATTAACAGAAACAGTTAGCGATGGAAGGTTGCTTACGGGTCCTGATAAAGATTATACTGTTAAAGTTGATGTTACCAGCCTGGAGCCCGGCAGGCATTACTATTATTTGTTCGAGGCAATGGGGAAAATTTCTCCAATTGGCCGAACCAAAACCATTGCCCTCAACGCTGATGAATTGAGGTTTGCTGTTGTGAGTTGTAGCAATTGGGAATGGGGATATTTTAATGGGTATGGAGGAATTGCCAAAAGAAACCTGGATGCCGTTTTACATTTAGGAGATTACATTTACGAGTATGGTATTAATACTTATGGAGACACAACTACAGGCAGGGTCAATTACCCACCTCATGAAATAATAGCATTAAGTGATTACAGGCAAAGACACTTTCAATACCGGCTCGATCACGGCCTGCAAGCCATGACAGCAAGTCACCCGCTTATTGCTATTTGGGATGATCATGAAATTGCCAACGATGCCTATACAAGTGGGGCGCAAAATCATCAGCCTGAAGAAGAAGGAGAATATATTGTGAGAAAACGAAATGCAGTAAAAGCATATTATGAATGGCTGCCCATTAGAGAGGGTGAGAAATTATTTAGAAGTTTTGATTATGGTGCATTAGCCGATGTGATTATGCTCGATGAAAGATTGGAAGGAAGAACACAGCCTCCTAAAAATCTTGATGACCCACGTATCGCAAGTGAGGAACACACCATGCTGGGTGAGGAACAATTAAATTGGTTATATGAGCAACTCGGAAGGTCCGAATCAAAATGGAAAATAATCGGCAACCAGGTAATATTCTCTGACTTTGATCAGAGTTCGGCATTTCCAAACAGGCCACGCAACCTGGATTCCTGGGACGGTTATCCTATGGAAAAGAAAAAGATTGCAAACTTCATTGAAAAAAACAAAATCCAAAATATAGTTTTTCTTACCGGAGATACGCACGCTTCATGGGCATTTGAGGTCTCCATAGATCCTCTCAAAACTTATAATCGCAATACTTCGCAAGGGGCATTTGCAGTTGAATTCGGCACGCCAAGTATTTCTTCTTCAAACTATGATGAATACACCACCATGGACACAGTGAAAATGGTACAGCAAATGTATTTGGATCCAAGATCAAATCCCCATTTAAAATATGTAGATCTGCATCAGCACGGATACTTGCTGTTGCATATTCGCGCAGAAAGACTTACCGCAGAATGGATTTATAGCG
>CAZVFM010000036.1:0-18217 GCA_964626095.1 uncultured Roseivirgaceae bacterium
GGGGATCAGAACTGTAAGTTGAGACTCAAATAGTATTTCAATGACCTCAACTTTAATATCACCAAAATAAACCTCAGTATTCTCAGTAAAATTTTTGCCACTAATAATTAATTGATTTCCACCCACCCCAATTTTGGGCGTAAAGTCTACAATATCGGGAACAAGTGTTTTGAATGCCTTAACGTTGCCAAAAAATAAATCCTCGTCAACGGTTATGTATGACCTGATAAAGTACTCTGTATCTAATGCAAGTTCTACTGACTCCCCAATAAATCGCCCAGGTTTGGTTCTTTCCCCTAAGGAAATTGAAATCGAATTATCAAAAGAACCGTCAAGCGAAATTTGAAATCCATGGTCATCCACGCCCCTCTCAGCGAGTGATAGAATTCTTCCTACCACCCTAACTCTTTCGCCACTAACATATAGAATTTCCTCAGTAACTACTGAGAAGAGTCCACTATTCTCATCTTCGCAAGAAGTTAAGCTCCCAAACATCAATACCGAACATACACAAGTGCAGGCAACTAAAAGAGTCCTCATCCAACATCCCATCTTTATCTTAAAAAACCTCGATTTAATCTAAAGAATTGAAAAATACAAATTATTTTATTTGGCCATAAAAAGGATCAATCAACTACCTATTACCTGCATCATCTGCATACCACCCCTTCTTCGCATATTCATAGGGTTCATGGCCTTATTCAAGGCATAAGTAAACGTTAACATGTAGTACCTTCCTAATGAATTTGTGGTTTCTCTTTCAAGATAATTGACATTGGCCCTTTGTTGAATACCCAGGTCTTGGTCAAGTATATTATTAATGGAAAACTTAAGTTCCCCGCTCTTGTTCTTTAAGAAAAAACGAGATAAAGCTATGTTCCAAAAAGGTATGGTTTGTCGAAAATCGGTTGTTATACTTTCGTAAATCTGGTAGTTATAAGATGTGTTGAAATGAAAATCTTTCAAAAATGTCAAATTCATTTCTGAGCTATAATTCTGATTAAAGAAAAGTTGATTTTGATCTGTGTTAAACTCGTATTTCGTTTCGTTTTGGCTAAGGTTCGCACTAAACGTTATATCAAATGCATCATTGTAAGTAAACGTATAGCGTGCATTTCCCCCTAAAATATGGTTGCGAATGTTATTGGCTTCATCGTTCAGCAAATTGATAAACCGGTTATGAACGAAATTGCCCCCCAAATTGAATCGGCTTTTCAAATTGTTTATCGGGAAACTCAATGTGGCATTACCATTGTAAGCAAGTCCATCTTCAACATTTACCGGCTTGGTGCTGCGTATAAGTCTATCGTCTATGCTTTGTTCATTGGTTATGGCATTCTTAACATAGTTTACACTTGCAGTAGTAAAAAAGCTTATGAACTTTCCGGGGTCAAAGGTATTGAACCTGAGTATCCACCTATTGTTATATGATGGCTTCAAATCAGGATTACCTACATAAATATTTAGTGGATCGCTGTTATCAACCACGGGTTGCAATTGTTGTATGCCAGGCTCCTGCACAGAGGTTTCGTAATCAAGCGCTAAATTTTTGGTGCTTGTAAAATTATAATTGAATCTTACTGAAGGCAAAATGTTTTGAAAGGTCCGATCAATAGTTGCATCAAGTAATATTAAATCGCCAACTAAATGTGTTTGTTGCAAACTTGTGCCGGCAGTGAAATTGAAGTTTTTACGATTCAACCTAAAATTAAAACCTGGTTTGTGATACTGATAATTGCTCTCAAACTTGTTGCTAAGGGTTGTATTGAAAATTCGTTCTTCATCATTATCAATATCAAACACTTCCCTGTCAACCTTATTAATGTTCTGAATATAATTGTAGTTTAGCTCCAGGTACATTCTATTTCCCAGTGGTTCAGTGTACGAAATATTAGTGCCATAGCTTAAAGATTCGCTATCCTGCGTATTTTCCTGTCTTATATTCTCCTCAGTTTCGGGCCCTGCCGTATAGAATTTATTATTGGCTAACAGCAATCCTTCGCTGCTATTTTGATTTAAACCAAAAATGAGATTTGAAGAAATTGTTCTGCCTTTCTTTTTAAACCTGTGTCTCAATAAAAAATTTCCATTATAAGCAAGTGACTGCACATCATTAAGTGACACCTGCTCACTTTCGTTTTGAAGTATTTCGTCTGCACGATAGTTGCTACTCTCGCTCCGCCTGTCAGAATTACTCAGGTTATAATTAAAATTTGATGTAAAGCGGATAGAATTTGCTGAATCAATATTATGTTCAAGCACAGCATTGATTCGATGCCCAGTGTTATTGCTTCGTTGAATGCTGTTTTGAAGAAAATTAAAATTGCCGTTAGGTAAAAAATTCTCTCTCGCCAATTCCTTGATCACATTATGGTCGAGATGGTTAAGAAAATAACTTCCATTGAGTTCAGTCTTTTTGCTTATTGACCTATTAAAGTTTATACCACCAGCATAATTTGTCATGATCCCATTAGCTCTTTGACCAAAATTTGTAGGCACCCCCTGTGCGTTTCCTCCACCAATAGATAGCCTTACTGTGCCTCCCCCTGCTGCCATTTGCTGCAGGCCGCCACTAAAATTCATATAATCCTGAATAGAAAAGCCTTGTTCGTTAATGTTATTGGCCATGCCCAGAAAAGAAAGTTGATTTCCTTTGCTAAACTTGTTGATGTTTGCCTTCGCCTGGTAGCGATCTCCCGTTCCATAGCCTGCAAGCACATTACCAAAGGCAGCGTTGCGATTTTTATCTTTCAATTCAAGGTTGATGGTTTTCTCTCTGTCGCCATCATCAATTCCTGTAAAAAGCGCTTGATCTGACCTGCGATCAAACACCTGTACTTTTTGAATTGCATCAGCCGGCAGGTTTCTTGTAGCAATTTTCGGGTCTCTGCCGAAAAACTCTTTACCATCTACAGTGACCCTTTGTACTGTTTCTCCTTGTGCTTTTACAGTTCCATCGCTTTCTACTTCTACCCCGGGCAATCTTTTTAACAGATCTTCAACATTTGCATTAGGCGCTACTTTAAATGAAGGCGCGTTAAATTCTATGGTGTCTCTTTTTATGGTAACCGGTGCAGTTTCACCCTGAACAATTACAGCATCCAGTTCGGTTGACCTAGCCTGCATTTTGAGTCTCCCCATATTTACCACTAAACCGGTTTCGGGAAATACAACACGTTGAGTAAATGGTGCAAAGCCCACATAACTAATTTTTATAAAATAATCTCCCTTAACTATATTTTTTATTTCAAAATTTCCGCCCGCATTGCTTGCTGCAAAATTAATGAGCGTAGAATCTTTTGCATTTAATAGCATAAGTGTAGCTGATGGCAACGGTGCATCCAGCGTGTCAACCAATTGCCCCATGATGCTATAACGTTGCGCTAAAATATTTGTACTTAATGAGAGTGCTAAGAAAATGTAAAGTATACGCATAGTATTTACAGAATGATAAATTTGCAGTTCTAAAAATTTAATTAATTACGAATTATCATTCTGCCTCCACCGCCTTGATTCATTCGTTGAATCTGCTCTTCCATTATTGCCCTGAATTCTTCTTGAGTTATAACCTCTCCACCACCAGGTAATTTCCACTCCGATTTCTTAAGGGGTCGCAATTCAATACTTTTTGCTAAAATCACACGCTCACGGTCATTGATATCAATTTCAAGTACTGTTCCGGGTAAAGTGGTATAACTTTCAGGACCAAGGAAGGGGCGTAGCTTATCGGTATACCATGCAATTACATTTACATTCATTTCTTCATTGGTATAGAATGCCTGGCGACATTCATAGCCGGCAATAGTCTTGGTTTCGGTTCCAAACTTCCAGGGTGAAATTTTTATAGAATCCTCTATCACATATTTCTTCCCCATAAACTCCCGATAGGTAATTCGCTTGGCTTCATCCATGTTATGGTAAACCTCCACGGCTGGAGGTGTGAAACGCATGCGCATACCTCCCTGATTTATCTCCATGTCCTCATCTTCCTCAACTGGTTTATAAAGTGTTTCATTCCCTTTAAAGAATAATTGATCGCTGCTGGTGCGAAATTCGGGAATCATAGTTTTCATTTGTTCCCTCTCAGCGGGTATCCTCCGATGCACATTGGTTTTCACTTCATAGGTAATTACACCTTCTTGTGCCTGAACATGAGCAAGCACTACAATCACCATAACTATGACAATGCCGATGAGTAATAAGAGTTTTTTCATAACAATTGGGTTTACATTTTCCGTTGTAAATGTACGGTCTAAGATGATGCCTGTGGGTTAAAAGTTTTTAAAGCAATGTTAATTAATGTTAAAATTGATCAATTTGGTTTTGCCATAACTACCTTTACATTCTGATGAAATCAAAAAACTCATTTATACTTGTTCTAATGAGCAGTAGCATTGTCTTGTTATTGGCATTGCAATTATTTTGGCTGCAAAAAGTGTATGATGACGGGCTGGAGTCCATTCGGAGGGAAAGTCATCTTTTGTTGAGAAACAGTATCCGATCATTACAAGATTCAATTATTCAACGCAATATTATAACACTTGATAGTGTTGGCGATAAGGGGGGCAATGCAGGCATCAGGTTTAGATTCAGGGGCATTAATGATTCGCTAAGCCGTAGCCTTCCTGCCTTGGATAGTTTGCGTTCTTTTGCTGTTGGTCGGGAATTACAGCGCGTTGAAATTCAGGTCCGTTCTTCGGAAACTGGCGACAGTCTAAAACAAATAATTGCCTCACCGGTAAGATCCTATATGGAAAATGATCCGGGGATGCGAAGTTTTCTATTCCGAACCGGAATGGATACTTTGAGAAACGAAGAAGTAAAAAAGAAATTTGCTGTTGCGCTTGCTGAGGCGGATTTAAATCTTTCATTCGAAATAAAAAAAACAACACGAGGTAAACCTTACGTGCCAGAACAAAAATATTCAATCGTTACCGACCCGGTGCCAGCCAATCCAATTGAAATGTGGGTTGCTTACTTTCCTCAGCCGGGCAAAAAAATATTGTCAGATATGCTACCTCAATTTCTATTTTGTTTTTTCCTTAGTCTAGTAACCATTACTGCATTTTATATCATGCATAAAAGTATTCGTTCGCAAGAAAAATTGATGCAAATAAAAAATGAATTCATCAGTAATATTACGCACGAGCTTAAAACACCTGTAGCTACAGTAAGCGTTGCACTTGAAGCTCTCAAAAATTTTGATGTACTGAACAAACCGGAGCAAACTAAAGAATACCTTGATATCGCACAAAGCGAATTGAATCGTTTAACTTTAATGACCGATAAAATATTAAAGACCGCCCTTTTCGAAGAAAAGGACTTGAGCTTTGAAAAAGAACAGTTAGACCTGGCTATTCTTTGTAAAGAAATTATTGGAGCAATGAAACTGGTTTTTGAAAAACATTCGGCAAAGGTTTTATTCAATAAAGAAGGTGATGAATTTAGCTTTACCGGATCCAAACTTCACTTGAGCAATGTAATTTATAATTTGCTAGACAACACTTTAAAGTATAGCAATGAAGGTGTTGAAATAACGATTAACCTAAAAGCAGAAAAAGACAGGTTTGTTTTTTCGGTAAAAGATACCGGGTTCGGCATTCCACAGGAATACGAAAAAAAGATTTTCGAAAAATTTTTCCGTGTCCCTACGGGTGATATCCACAATATAAAAGGGTACGGATTGGGACTAAGTTATGTGGCTAATGTTATTGCCGGGCACAGGGGGGACATACAACTTGAAAGCAGGGTTGGCAAAGGCAGTTGTTTCACCATAATATTACCAAGAAATCTACAAGCATCCTGATTGAAGAGTATGCACAAAACAAAAGTACTTTACGTAGAAGACGAACCTTTTTTAGGAAGAATTGTAAAGGAAAGTCTGGAAAGCAGAAATTTTGAAGTACACATGGTGAGCGATGGAAAACTGGCTACTTCCGTTTTTTATAAAACTAATCCTGATATATGTGTATTGGATATTATGCTCCCTTCAAAAGACGGGTACTCTATTGCGAAAGAAATACGCAGTACCCACGCCCGGTTGCCAATTATTTTTGTTACTGCAAAAACACAGACAAATGATGTACTAAAGGGTTTTGAATCCGGTGGTAACGACTACTTACGCAAGCCTTTCAGCATGGAAGAATTAATCGTGCGAATCAACAACCTGTTGCAACTCAGTAAAACGAAAAACAATGCTCCTCAAGAAAATATAGCTATTGGAAAGCTCATCTTCTCGCCTTCAAAATATGAATTACATTTTGAGAACAAAGTAAAAAAACTTTCTAACCGCGAGGCAAGCCTGTTGGCCTTGCTGGCAGAAAATATTAACCAAGTAACAGAAAGAAAGGAAATATTAAAGCGTCTTTGGGGCGATGATTCCTTTTTTAACTCTAGAAATCTGGATGTGTACATTACAAAGTTGAGAGACTACCTAAAAGACGATCCGGGAATTGAAATTATAACCATTAAAGGAGTAGGCTATCATTTCAGTATTACTCCATTTGAAATCAAAGGCTAAATGCCATTTTTTTGATTGCCCTAATTAAGATTTTTGCACAATTCAAAATCTCAATTACCTTTGCAGTCCTTAAAAGGGAGCTTATTCCGAATTTGATCGGGATGGTTCAGAGTAAAGGGAGCTTAGCTCAGCTGGTTCAGAGCATCTGCCTTACAAGCAGAGGGTCGGGGGTTCGAATCCCTCAGCTCCCACTTCAATCGCCTTCCCTAGTTCTCAGGAGGGCTTTTTTATGGAAGCTTATTTTTATATACTCTTTTCAGATTCTGCCGATAAATTCTACATCGGACACACCTCTGAGAAGCTCAACGAAAGGTTAAGAAAGCATAATACCAATCATAAGGGATTCACCGGAAAGTTTCAAGATTGGAAAATAGCTTACTCAGAATCATTCTCTTCAAAGCATGTCGCCTACCAAAGAGAACGCGAAGTGAAAGGTTGCAAAAGTCGAAAACGTATCGAAATGTTTATTGCTGGTTTAGAGCATCCCGGCCATTAAGCCGGGAGGGTCGGGGGTTCCCTGCCCGACCGGCAGGCGGGGAATCCCTCAGCTCCCACAAAAAGCCATCATTAATGATGGCTTTTTTAATGGATTCCAGTTTACTCAAATCATATAAGCGGTGATGCTGCAATTCCTGATTTGATAAAATCTGCCTTCTTTCTCTTCCATCGCTTATGTGTCCATAACCAATAGGCTGGCTCATTTCTGATATCCTTCTCCAATTCACGTGTATGCATTTCTGTTATCTGGCCCAGGGGAACTTCATCAGGGTTTTCGCATATCAAACGGTACTCCATTTCGTAATGTCCCCGTTTTACTTTATGAATTACCCCATAAACTACCGGTGTGTTAAAGTCGCGTGCAAACTTCTCTGCGCCAAACTGTACTCCGGTTTCCTGATTTAAAAATTCCATCCAATGTGGACGCTGGGAAAATTTAGGACATTGATCTGATCCAAAAATTACCACTACCGGTGATTGACTTTTATCGTTAACAAGTTGCTTAACCTGCTCATAACTTCGCAACCACAAACCATATCTGGAACGGCTTTCTGTTATTTTGGCATTTAAGTATTTATTTGAAAGCGGAGTATAAAGCGCTACAGGTTGATGCGGAATATCTAAACCTACCGAAACCGCCAACAGCTCCCAGTTTCCATAATGCCCACCAACTAAGGTAATGTGCTTACCTTCCCGGATATACTTTTCAAATATTTCAGGATTTCGATGGATGAATCGATTTTGAATTTCAGCCTTAGAGATAGTAAAGGTTTTTATAGACTCGACTATTAAATCACTAAAATGAATATAAAAAACCCGTTCTATTTGACGGATTTGCGGTGCCGATAAGCCGGGGAAGGAATTCTGAAGGTTACTTCGAACTGTCTTTTTGCGATATCCGGCCAAGTGATATATAATAACATATAGAGCATTTGAAATTCCGTATAAAGCCCAACTGGGCATTTTACTAACAGGCAGAATAATTAAATAGAACAAAAAACGCATGGTATTCTGTGAATTGAAGTAATGATAAGCAGTTAATCTCAATTTATTCCAACAAAGTGTTCAAACTATACTAGTCCTTCTGACTCATAATTTGCTGGGACGACCTCTTTTAAATTAGGTATGACGCTATGAGCGTCTCTTCAACTGATTAAAGTAATTTAAATAGAAGGACTCAACTTAATTTGCTTCCGTTAAACAATAATAGACTTGAGGCTTTGGTTTAATAATTGTAACGTATTTTTGTGAAATCATTTTTTAAGCTTGAAAGTCCTTCGTAAAATACTTCTCTACCTGCTACTCAGCTGTTTTGTGCTAATTACGGCATTGGTGATATCGGTATGGCTTTACCAGGACAAAATCATCAACCACTTTGTGCGAGAAGCCAATAAAAGCCTGAATACTCCCATTGATGTAAAGAAAATTTATGTTTCTGTATTGGACGACTTCCCTACCATCTCCATTTTCTTAAAAGATGTTTATGTTGAAGACAGCCATCCTGGCAACTACCCCCTGTTAGAAGCGTCTTCTGTTTCCTTCAGCTTAAACATTCTTGAACTGATAAAAGGCAATTATATTATTCGTGGCCTGCATGTAAATGAAGCCAGTCTGAATCTGCGCATCAACGATAAGGGTGAAAGCAATTACAACATCCTAAAAGAAAACAATGAGGCCAGCACCAGTAAATTAAGTTTCGATCTGCGCAATGTTAGGCTCAATGGTATTACTGTTTTATATAAGAGTATTTCAACCAAACAGGAGCATCTTTTTGAAACAGCCACCATGCGAGCTAATATCAAGTTTAAAGACAATCTATATGAAATAACTGCAGCGGGAGATTTACTAAGTAAATACATAAGCATTAACAAATCTACGTTTTTGGAAAATAAGCTTTTCGATATTAATGCCATATTAAGCTATGATGATACAGAGAAAGTATTGTACATAAGTCCTTCAATACTTGGTACAGCAAATGCTCAATTTGAAGTTTACGGAGATTACCGATTTAAAGACAAACAACTTATAGAACTGTATACCGAAGGAAAAAACACCAATGTACAAACCTTACTCTCATTGTTTCCCGCAAGCGTGGTTGATCGCTTTGAAAAATATAAAAGCACTGGGATAGTTTACTTTAGCTTAAAACTCTCTGGTGAAATCAGCCAAAGTGTTTCTCCTGAACTCAGTATTAATTTTGGGCTTGAGAATGCCAGTATTTTTAATGCTGAATTTCAATCAAGGATAGAAGAGGCTAATCTTGAAGGCATTTTTCGAACTCAATCGTTCAGCGATTTAAAAAATGCTGAATTGGAGTTAAGAAATATCAATGGAAAACTAAACAGCAATCCTTATCAAGCTTCATTCTATCTTAAAAATTTTGAAGACCCATTTATTCGATTTGCCTTTAAAGGCATTATCGATGGTCCCTCTATACTCGGGTTTTACGATATGCCTAAAGTAAAATCGTTTACAGGAAAATTAAAGGCAGACATTTCCATTGAAGGCAGAACGGCCCTGTTAAAAAGCAGAAATACTGCACAAAAGGTAAGCACAAAAGGTATTATTGAAATGGATAATATAGGCCTAGCGACTGAACATATCGGCTTGCCCTTTGAGTCCTTAAGCGGGTCATTGCAGTTTAACAAAAACGATTTGGCATTGAGTAATGTAAGCGGTCGTTTTGGCAATAGTGACTTTGTTGTAAACGGCTTTCTTAAAAATGTTATCACTTTTTTGCTTTTCGAAAATCAAAATGTGGGAATTGAGGCCGACCTCAAATCTGATTTTATAGATATCGATCAATTATTAAGCAGCAGCAAAGGCTTAATAGGAAACAAACAAACTTATCACTTTAGTATTCCTGCTAATATCCTGCTAAATTTTAACTGCGAGGTCAACTCAGTAAAATTCAGAAGATTCCACGGTCAAAAGGTGAAAGGAGATTTACTGGTGAAAGACAAAATTGCCGTGTCAAAAAAAATAAGTCTACAATCCATGGGCGGGCCCATTACACTATCGGGTATTGTAGACGCACGTAACCATAAGGCCATCGATGTAATCAGTACCTTTGACATGAGCAACATTCATCTTGACAGCGTATTCTATGTTTTTGAGAACTTCAGTCAATCATGGTTACAAGACAAGCACCTGAAGGGTTTGGTAACAGCCAATGTAAATACTGAAATGACCTTTAATGATGAGTTAACACTATTTCAAAATACTTTAGTAGCCGACATCAATGCAACCATAAAAAATGGAGAACTGAATAATTTTGAGCCCATGCAACAACTCTCCAGATACTTAGACGAGGACAACCTGAACCGACTACGTTTTGCGGAATTGAAAAATGAAATCCATATAGAGAATCGTATTATTTATTTGCCTCAGATGCAGATTGGCTCAAACGTTTCTGACATCAAAATAAGCGGCACACATACTTTTGACCAGCTGATAGATTACCGGATTGTTGCACCCTTGCGCAGTAGAAAGAGACTTGACCCGGATGAGGCCTTTGGCGCTATTGAAGATGATGGTAGCGGTCGCTCTATGTTGCATTTAAAAATAACTGGTACTGCATACAACTATACAGTATCTTTAGATACTGATGCGGTTAAAAAGAAAATGGCAGCAGACATAAAAAAAGAATTTCAAGAACTGCGTGATGCCTTCAAAATAAAAGACCGAAAAAAGAAAAAAGAACTGGAGTTGGAAGCAGACGATTATTTTGATTGGGAAGAGAATGATAACAGGAACTAAGGCTTCAGTTTATCACTACTCAATCTAAGGCCTGTTGCAAAAAGCCATTTATTGGCATCACAACCTTATAAAGCTCCGCTATATGTTTTTTGAATTTTTTGTCAACAAGTTCCGTGTCTTTCAGTTCGTGCGTCACAATAAAGCTTTTGAGTTTGATCCACTCTATATATTTATGGTCATCCGCATACCCTTTGGGCGGACGTTTTAATTTGTCCTCATCCCAAAAATCTCCGAAAAGTTTTTTGAATTTCTTTTCAGCCATAATGATCCTCAACTTGTCTCCATTGTAATCGATTTCCTGCCGGACTTTAGCGAGCACATCTGGAACAGGTTGATACAGACCTACAGCCACAAAACTTTTGTTTCCGGGCTCAATATGAAGATAGTATCCTGGATTGCCCAAACCCTTGCCACTTGAAGAAAAAGCGGCACCAAAATTTGTTTTGTATGGGCGCTTGTCTTTGCTGAACCGAACATCTCTATAAATGCGGAAAATTAATTTCTTTGGAATTAATCCGGTAAGCGATGGATCGAATCCGCTCATCTCCTTAAGCAAATCGCCAATAAAATTTTCGAACTCAGCTTTTGCAATTAAGAACTTTGGCTTATTCTTCTCAAACCACTCGCGGCTGTTATTTTTTGAAAGGGACTTTAAGAATGTTATTGACTTTTCCATTATTATAAATAATTAAGCACCGTTTCAAGTCCGATTCCCCTGGATGCCTTTAGGAGAACCAGCGCCTCTTCAGGTTTATGCAGCTTTAAGTAGTTGGTTAACTCCTGTTTGTTTTCAAAATGCAAGGCCCTTTTATAAACTTCTTTTGCATGTTTCATATGATTGCCACACAACAAAACTTCGTCAAAGTTTTTCTTCAAAAGCAATTCACCTATAAGTCGGTGTTCTTTTTCCGATTCTTCCTCCAACTCAAACATATCACCCAAAATTAAAAGTCTCCTCTTTGCGGGCATGCCATCCACATTTTCAATTGCAGCTTGCATAGAACTAGGATTAGCATTATAAGCATCGAGAATAATGATATTGCTGCCTTTAGTAATTAATTGTGAGCGATTATTTTCAGGAAGATATTCGGATACCGCCCGATTTGCTTCTGTTGTAGCAACACCAAAAAATTTTGCAATGCACAATGCAGCGGCAATATTGCTGAAATTATAAGCACCAATAAGACGCGTTTGAATTTCATCTGAATCTTCGGTTCGTATTCTTACAAAAGGATCTGCAGCCATAAATTCACAGTGATAAAAATCTCCCTTTGACGGATAAAGTACAGGTTGCTCAAATCGTTTAGACATATTATTCAAAATATCATCCTGAGAATTAATGAATGCCTGCGCCTTGTTTACAATTATGTATTGGTATAATTCCGATTTGGCCCTGATGATATTATCAAATCCTCCAAATGTTCCAATATGGGCCTTGCCAATATTGGTGATGAGCCCGTGTGTGGGTTGCGTGATTTCGCAAAGCGAAGCAATCTCACCTAAATGATTAGCCCCCATCTCAATCACTGCTATTTCAAAACCATCCGTAATAGATAAAACTGAAAGCGGAACACCAATATGGTTATTAAGATTACCCTGGGTAGCAAACGTTTTGTATTTAGTGGAGAGTACTTCCCTTATCAACTCCTTTGTGGTAGTTTTTCCATTTGATCCTGTAAGACCTATAACAGGAATTTTCAATTGTTTGCGATGATGTTGGGCCAATTGCTGCAAAGCAAGTAAGGTGTCATCCACTAACAAATAGCGATCATCCCTGGCCGCGCTGCTTGCATCAATTACTGCAAAAGCCGCCCCCCTCTCAATAGCCTGCGCAGCAAATGCATTCCCATCAAAATTTTCTCCTTTTAGTGCAAAAAAGATCGCCCCCGCCTCAATCTTACGCGTATCAGTAGATACCTTACGGCATTCAAGGTATTTTTGGTAAAGATTTCGGATATCCATACACGATCGGCTAAAAATCTTTGTTAAAGTAACAGTGTGAACAGTTGACCGTTATAAAAGTGTAATTTTTTTTGATGAAGCAAAGGGTCCTTTCCGTATTATTTTTTCTTCCGCTGTTATCAATGGCCCAATTCAGCTATGTCATTGACCAGAGCATTCCAGTGGAAACCGCTTCAGGCGTTCTACTGGATTTTCCCTGGGCAGGTGGGCTGAACAGTCCACAGTTTAATACCATAGACCTTAATGCTGATGGCAAAGATGACCTGGTGGTTTACGATCGGGCAGGCAATCGTTTATTCACCTTTCTGCAGGAAAATGATAAATACCATTATGCTCCAGAGTATGAAAGGCATTTTCCTGAGGGCATAAGGCATTGGATACTCTTACGTGATTTCAATGGCGATGGAAAGAAAGATATTTTTACCAGCGATCCTTTTGGGCTAAAGGTCTTTGTAAATACTACGCCAGAAGGAGAATCACTCACTTGGAGAGCATTCAATAATGGGCTGCCTATTTTCACCAAGGGTTTCTCCGGAAATATCAATTTGAAATTTAACGAAACCGATATTCCTGTAATTGATGATGTGGATGGTGATGGTGACCTGGATATTCTTAACGTAAGCTTTGTAAGCAATAGCGCTATTGAATACCACAAGAATTTCAGCATCGAGCAAACTGGAGGAAGAGACACCTTAATTTTTGAACGCATCACCCAAACATGGGGAAATTTTGAGGAATGCGATTGTGGTGTATTTGCATTCAACGAATCTTGTGAAGACCTGATTAACGGAAGGGTCGACCATGCCGGTGGTAAGGCTTTATTATATATAGACCTTGATCAAGATGGAATTAAGGACCTTTTATTTTCAGAAGAAGAATGTGCAGAATTGTACTTTTTTAAAAATGAAGGCACCGATGAAGTCCCTGTTTTCAGCAATGCCTCTACCTTTCCTGTCAACAATCCCTTAAACATCATCAACTTCCCTGCTGCATTCTATGAAGACATCGATTTTGATGGCTTGCCCGATTTGCTGATATCTCCCAATTTATATTTCAGGCAATATAATGGTGTAAACTTTGAGCGGTCAACATGGCTATACAAAAATACAGGAAGCTTAAACGCCCCTGTTTTCAATTTTGTTCAGGATAATTTTTTACAGCACCAGATGATTGAATTGGGAGAGCAAACGGTTATAGCTTTTGCGGATTATGACAATGATGGAGACCTTGACATGTTCATCAGTGCCTATGGCAACCCCGGAAGTTCGGGCAATATCACCTTGTATGAAAACACCGGTAGCCCAAACAATCCATATTTTACATTTAAAACCGATAATTATTTAGAAGCAACGGCCAATCAATACGACAACATGAAGATCAGCTTTGCTGATATGAATGCCGATGGGCGTACAGATTTAGTTTTTACCGCAACCGCTAAAAGTGATCAGATTACCCGACTATACTATGTGGCAAATACCGGCAGCGGAGCATTTAATTTTGATGGCTCAGGCATTATTACTACTGGTATTGTATTAGCGCCAAATGAGAATATACATTTACATGACATCAATAAAAACGGTCGCCCGGATTTATTGATTGGAAAGTCTGATGGTTCATTAGCATACTGGAGAAACACGGGCAGCGGGTCGAATATTAGTTTTACGCTTGAAAGTACAGCCTACAAAGGTTTGGGTAGCAGCATACTCAGGCAATTTCCTGCCGTGTTTATTGCTGATTTAGATGGAGATGGACGAAACGATTTGCTTTTAGGAGACCAGAGCGGCACAGTCAGTATTGTGAACGACATCTTTGGCATTGAACAGGCCAATGATTTTATTAAAGAAATTGTTCTAGACGAAACTAACGAAAACCTTTATACTAAAAATCTTGGTGGACGGCTGTGGCCAACAGTGGCCGATGTGTTCGGCAGTAACAGACCTGCATTGTTTATTGGCAATGCGCTTGGCGGCATAAGTGTGTTAAAAGCAACAGATAGTGATGCACAAAATCAACAGCCGCTCATCCGTATTTATCCTAACCCAATTGTATCGGGCGATTTACTAAGTATCATTGTCAATCGAAATGCCAGCCTCCGTATAGTGAATACGCTAGGGCAAGTCGTTCATTCTAATATATTCATTCCGGTTAACGATGAAGTTCAGCTGAGCACACTTGGTCTCAGTCCTGGCATTTACATTGCTCAATTCACAATTAACAAAAAAAGCTACGCCAGAAGGTTTGTTGTAATAAGATAAAGCAGTAATTCTGTATTAAATTAGCACTAAACAGTAGTAATGGAATTCATTTGGCTTTTTACAGGACTCGTACTTGGCAGCATTGCAGCATGGTTTGCCTTTCGATTTAAATCAGGTGGTGCTGAACAAGAGCTAAGAACCTCGCTGCAAATCAGTAAAGAAAGAGAGTTAGAACTGAAAACCGAAACAGAAAAGTTAAGATCAGAAAACTCTGCGATTAAAAGTAACCTCTCTGCCACAGAAGCCAATTATAGAAATATTGAGGAAAGACTAAAAGAACAGAAAAAAGAAGTAAAAGAACTGCAAGATCAGTTCAGTATTCAATTTAAAAATCTTGCAAACGATATATTTGAAGAAAAAAACAAAAAAAGCAAAGAGAACCTCGGAGAAATTTTAAATCCCTTAAAAGAAAAAATTATTGAGTTTGAAAAGCGGGTGGAGACATCCCACAAAGAAAGCCTGCAACAAAATACTGCATTAAAGGAGCAGCTTTTGAATTTGAAAGAACTCAACCAGCAAATTACCCTGGAAGCAGGTAATCTTACTCGCGCCCTAAAGGGCGACAACAAAGCACAGGGCAACTGGGGAGAATTCGTTTTGGAAAAAATTCTTGAGAAATCTGGTCTGCGTAAGGGAGACGAATACGAAATACAAGAATCACACACTACTGAAGAGGGTAAGCGCTACCAACCGGATATTGTTGTGAAGTTACCAGATAATAAGAATTTAATTATCGATTCTAAAGTAAGCCTGGTTGCTTATGAACGTTGTATATCGAGCGAAGATGAAACTGAAAGAGCTGCTTTTCTTAAACAGCACATCGTTTCATTACGCGCTCACATCAAGGGCTTATCCGAAAAAAACTACCAAAACCTGTACAACATTGGCAGTCTAGACTTTGTATTACTTTTTATTCCAATTGAACCTGCTTTTAGCTTGGCTGTTCAAAACGACCAACAAATATTTTTGGACGCCTATGATAAAAATATTGTGATGGTAAGCCCATCAACACTTATCGCTACACTGCGCACCATTTCCAGCATCTGGAAAAATGAATATCAAAATCGTAATGCGCTGGAGATTGCCAGGCAAGGTGGCGACTTGTATGATAAATTTGTAAACTTCAGTAATGATCTGCTTAAAGTTGGGGAACAATTAAAAACAACCAAAAAATCTTACGATGAAGCCATGAACAAGTTGGTTGAAGGAAAAGGTAACTTGGTTGGTCGTGTTGGTAAATTAAAGGAACTGGGTGCAAAGGCCACTAAACAAATGGATCAAAGACTGATAGACAGGTCAAACGATGATGATGTAAACAATGACTAACCAGGAAATTATAACCGACTTTTATAATGCTTTTTCCCGAGGCGATTATCAAAGCATGCAGCAGCATTATCACGATGAAATTATTTTTTACGATCCGGCTTTCGGTGAATTAAAAGGCGAAGAAGCGAAAAAAATGTGGCAAATGTTGATCGAGCGCTCTGGTGGAAAAATCAGCATTCAATTTTCAAATGTAACAGCAGACGACAAAGTTGGATCTGCACATTGGGAGGCTAAATACATCTTTAGACAAACCGGTCGCAAGGTGCATAATCGCATTGATGCAAAATTTGAATTCAAAGACGGAAAAATTTCACGCCATACCGACCATTTTAATTTATGGAAATGGTCGAGGCAGGCATTGGGTTTAAGTGGTTGGCTGCTGGGCTTTACTGGCGTTTTCAGAAATAAATTGCAACATCAAACAAAAACATTACTTAAGAAGTATATGCAAAATGAAAATAACGGCTGATAATAAACTCAAAAAATTAATAGTTGTGGGCGACCGTGTACTGATAAGGCCCGCCAAGCAAAGCGAAAAAACCGACAGTGGCTTGTACTTGCCACCCGGAGTACTAGAAAAAGAAAAAATTCAAAGTGGTTATGTTATCAAGGTAGGGCCGGGCTACCCCTTGCCCATGCCTGCCGATGAAGATGATCTTTGGAAAGGCAAAGAGGAACAAATCAAGTACCTTCCGCTACAAGCACAAGAGGGTGACCTTGCAATTTTTTTACAAAGAGGAGCTGTAGAGGTAATTTATGAAAGAGATAAATATTTTATTGTACCTCAATCATCCATCCTAATGTTGGAGCGAGAAGAGGAACTATGAGTAAAGGCCTTTCTTTTGACGTGCTTCGCACCGGAAAAAAATATCGGCTTATCAACTTCGGAGAAGTTTACCAGTTTGTTGTATTAGATATTCTCGAAAATGAAAACTTTGAGTTAAAAGATATTCAAAGTCATGAAAAATATTTCATGGAAGAATTAATCCGATATGGCAAGGGTCAGGATTTTGAAATACGAGAAATTGAATGAAAAAGAGCCAAGCCAAATTTAATTGACCAATACTTTTCTATCTGTTTCTTTCTTTCCCCAAAATGGTATGTAATGATGCATGCATTTTATCAAGCGCACCTGATACCGCCTCTGCGCTGCTGTTGGCCAGGTTAGAAACCGCAATTGGCTTTCTTCCCTCTAGCCGGGCTTCAAGTAAACATTTTTTATCATTCAAACCTTTTTTACTACCGTTTACATCCGAGAGATGAACCTCAATTCTTGTTATTCTTTCGCTAAACCTGCTCAGGTCTTCCGATATAAGATCAGTTAAATAATTAGTAAGATTTTCACTTCCTTCTATGTTATTATCCGTATTGATTTGAATTGTCATTATTCTGTTGTTTAAATCGAAATATAATCTGCTATAATAGCAATAAAACTCATTGTGTTAAATTCAGAATCTATAATATGTAATAATAGTTCAACAGATGGTTATTTTGCTTAAAATCAAATTGTTCCTGTCATTTCAAACTACCTTTACTCCTATTCTTAATTAATAGTAGGCATCCGCTTAATCCACTGACTTATCAGCTCAACACCCTCTTCATGAATCAATTTTCTTCCCAGCTCAGGCATCATAACTCCGGGGTCTGTTGAATTAATTCTATAATAAAGGATAGAGGCGTCCGGATTACCTGGGGCAATGTTGTATTTCAACCCGCCTGAACCACGGCCTGCTGCAATCGGGGGTTTGCCAATGCCTAGCTCAAAATTATTTTCTACATCAGCCAGCAAATGTAAACCACTGGTTTTGGCCGGGCCATCAGGACGGTGGCAATGCGCACAGTTAACTTCCAGCCATGCACGTGCCCTGGCGTCAAGACTTGCGTTTTGGTCTTCGTA
>CAZVFM010000037.1:0-18168 GCA_964626095.1 uncultured Roseivirgaceae bacterium
CAAAAGTAATTCCAGTAAATAAAGAAGAAACGAAAAAAGGATCAAGCGATTGCTCATTCATTAAGGTAAAAACATAGGCAATTAATGGAATTGCACCTGCAATAATAAACGCAATAAAAGTAAACAAGCCCGATTTAAAAGGCGATTTAGAATCGTCTATCAAACCCAACTCATCCGTCATCATAGTGTTGAGCCAAACTTGTTTATTGGATGTAATTTTGTTTACCACCATCTGCAATTCCGCACCTTCAAATCCCTTATTTCTATATATCTCTTCAATTTCTTTACGTTCTACATCCGGTAAATGCTCTATTTCCCATTCCTCCACTTTGTAGTGCCTGTTATAGTTGTCACGTTCAGTCTTCTTTGACAAATAACTCCCCACCGACATGGATAAACCATCGGCAACCAAATTGGCTATACCGAGAATGAGTACTATTTCGATTTTCAGGTTTGCACCTGCTGCACCGGCCACTACTGCAAATGTGGTAACTATACCGTCTATAGAACCATATACCGATTCGGGTAGGTATTCCTGGATATTCTTCATCCACTTACTCATTCCATGAAGCTCTGCTTCGGAGGTATACTTTAATGATGTTTTGCTTGGCATAGCCGTATGGTTTTAAAACTTAATATTATATGTTCTATTGAGTTTAATTATTTACAGAAACGATAAAGGCATCATCAAAATTGGTTAGTTCTAACAACTGTACTCTGTATTGTTCAGCTTCTTCCCTGCTATTAAATTTTCCAATAAAATATTTAATCAAACCTTCATTTGTTTTTTCAGTAAACATCAGTGACTTCAAATGCTCAGGCAAAAGATCCAACTCCACTTGTTGTGAAGAGGTAAAAAATTGAACAGCATACTTACCATCAGGAATTGTACCTGATGGCACTAACAGAACACGCTCTGGCACATTTATGTTGTGCTTTCCAAGCCATGCCCTTGAATCGTCTGCAAATACTTTCAATTGTTCTTTACCGGAATTATCATTTAGCAATGAATCAGCCAGGGTCAAAGGTATCATCTTATATGCTCTATTACCTGATGCTTCTCTGTACACCCATACTAAATGATATCCCGCATTATTAATTGTGGTTATACTTAAACTATCATTAAGAATTGCTTTCTGTAAATCAACCTCCAACAACATACCCCCATCGCGGTAACGAACACGCTGGCCCGAAACAAAATTTCCCAATGAGTAAGCTACTAACCTGTTTTCATCCGGATGAAATTCAACTGGCTGCAAAACGTGAGGATGCGAACCTATTACAAGACCAGCCCCTCTATCAAAACAAAACTTTGCCAGGTCTTTTTGGGCTTTAGATGCGTTGCGATCGTACTCGTTACCCCAGTGCATGAAAACTATAATGGCATCTGTTTGTAAAGATCTTGCTTTCTCCAGATCAATTCCAATCTGTGCAGTATCTATCAGGTTTACAATATTTGGTTTGCTTACCGGTATTCCATTCGTACCATAAGTGTAGTTGAGCAATGCAAAACGAAAATCATTCTTCTCAATAATTAATGGATACTTCCTCTCTCTTTCTTCAGCATTTTTAAATGTACCAGTATAATAAAAACCAAGACTGTCAAGTACATCGATTGTCCGCTCCAGGCCTTGTTTGCGTCTGTCAAGGGAATGGTTATTGGCTGTAACCAACACATCCACTCCTACTTCTTTCAAAGTTACTGCCAATTCATCAGGAGCAGAGAATTGTGGATAGCCTTTAAAGGGTGGTCCGGCCAGTGTAAGTTCAAGATTACCGATAACCAAATCGGCAGAATCAAACAACGGACGCATTGGCTCAAAACAGGATTGATAATCGTAAACATTACGCTGAACATCAAAGGCGCCTTGTATCTGAGAATCATGTTGCATAATATCTCCGAAAAATAAGAGTTTCATGCGCAGGGTGTCCTGTGCAAACCCTGAATTGATAATTAGCAAATAGCCTAGAAACACGCTGAGATAGTACTTCATTCAATCAACATACTTTATCTTCTACAATAACGAAAATTTTATACTTTTCTTTGGACAAACACTAAATAATAGGGTAAACACAAATCAATGCCGGGAATAATACCTGCTAAACCAAAAGAAAATCGATTCAGTGCCTGCTCTCTTTAACTCAGTCCCTCCCCTGATGAACAAAAATAGAAGTATTAGTTGTATTGATCTACCTTTCCAAATGCAGATCAGTGTTGAGTATAGATTAATTATTGAGAAGAATGTTTTTCAGGGCATAAAATCCACTAATAGTGCATTGCAATTCTAATAAAGCCCCTAACTTTATAGCATGAAAAAAATTAGCTACCTCTTAATCTACTTGCTGGCAACGCTTCCGCTTTTTGCCCAGGAAACCAACAGTGTTTTTGAAAAACACGTTTTCAAGCATGAAACTTTAGAACTACCCTATAGATTACTCAAACCTAAAAATGTTGAAGCAGGTAAAAATTATCCACTAATTATTTTTCTGCACGGTGCCGGAGAACGCGGCAATGACAATGAAGTTAACCTGATGTACATCACAGATCTGCTGCTTGATGAAAAAAACAGGAAAGATTATCCTGCTTACGTACTCATACCTCAGTGTCCTAAAGAATTATGGTGGATTACCTTTGACAGACAAGCACCAAAGATCGTTATGCAGGATTCCCCCTCCCAACCCATGGCAGCTGTTATTGCTGTGTTGGATGAATTAGAAAATAAAGAAGCCATTGACAAAAGCAGAATCTATGTTACTGGTCTGTCAATGGGCGGCTTTGGTACCTGGGATTTAATTGCGCGATATCCAAATCGTTTTGCTGCTGCTGCTCCTATTTGTGGGGGTGCCGATATCGCAACGGCTCCTAAAATTGCCCATATGCCCATTTGGGTTTTTCATGGCGCAAAAGATGTTGTGGTTAAAGTTGATTGGTCGCGCGACATGGTAGAGGCATTAAAAGCTGCAGATGGAAATGTAAAATATACTGAGTACCCAGAAGTGAATCATGATAGCTGGTTGAATGCTTATGCCGAGAAAGACTTTCTACAATGGATGTTTGAGAAAAGCCTAAAGTAATTACAAACCCTTGATGAAAAAATTCTTTTACATTGGACTTCTTGGGCTCTCGTTCTTTGAAATCCTTAATGTGTATTTTATTATGCCTATGCCCGGAAGTCAGCAAATGGAGAGTCTACCCTTGGCTTACTTCTTGTACAGCAACCGTTGGGTATTTCGGATAAGTCTTTTATTGCTCAGCATGGCCGGACTTCCTTCAATATTTAAAGAAAAAAAAGTTTTGTTACCCATTAGTGTAATAGCATTTACACTGGTTGTAGTTTACCTCTTTAACTTTAAAATAATTGCCGAGCAAATGTTTAAACAGCCGGAGAATCTGGTTTTCAAAAGCAGCTCTGAAAATAAAGTAAATCCTGAACAAATTGCACTGGCTGTAGAAATCAACGGTGAAGTAAAGGCTTATCCAATTGAATACATCGCATACCATCATCAGGTACAAGATAATGTTGGTGGCAAGTCAGTAATAATCACCTATTGTAATGTATGTCGATCAGGAAGGGTATTTGAACCATTAGTTGATGGCAAACCCGAATATTTTAGGCTGGTGGGTATGGATCATTTCAATGCGATGTTTGAAGACCAAACTACAAAAACCTGGTGGAGGCAGGCCACAGGAGAAGCGGCAGTAGGGCCACACAAAGGAAAATTATTGCCCGAAGTTGCTTCTGTTCAATTATCGATCAGAAAAATTTTTGAGCTATACCCACAAGCTAAAATAATGCAACCTGATAATTTTTATACCGCCAAATACGATAGTTTATTTTTGTTTGAACAGGGATTGAAGAAAAGTAAACTTACCGGAACTGATTCAATTTCCTGGAGTGATAAGTCATGGGTAGTAGGAATTGAAACAGGTAAACACAGCAAGGCCTATGATTGGAACCGGCTCAAAAAAGAACGTATCATTAATGATGTGATTGCTGATACACCTGTTGTACTGGTCTTGTCAGCTGACGAAAAGAGTTACTTTGCATTTATTCGCCCTTCACTCGATAGCAATTTTAAAATTGGTAATGACACACTTTTTTTAGATACAACAAATTTTGATTTATCAGGTAGAAGCTTGAATGATACCATTCCCTCGCTTAAAAAAATAAACGCTTACCAGGAATTCTGGCACAGTTGGAAAACTTTTCATCCTGAAACAGAAAAGTATTAAGCAGATTTGAGTTGATCAGCCACCCGGTTTGCCATTTTACGAATAAGTGCACGCTCGTGAGAATTAAAGTCCGCTTCCTTAACGCGCTTACTTTCTCTCACGCCCAATAACTCGTTATAAGAATGGTAAAATTGTAGGCGGAACTTAAACACAATTTTACTACCAATTGACATTTTGAAGTCACGTAAAGAAGTGCCTTTGGGTATCCAGAACATGGCCACCCGCTCTCCCTCTACACTACCAGGCATAAATGGCAGCGATGAAGCATTGAGTTGCCTTAACGTCTCCTTGTAGAACCCAGATTTTCCTAAAATATATATTGTCACCCACGACATTTTCAATTGCTATACGCCCTCTATTCGATTGATTAAAACCTTTTCCGGTTGATTGTTAGTATAATATTCTTTGTCCGGACTACTTAAAAAAATATTCTCCACACGTTGCATGCAGGTACTAAAAAATCATTGTTACTTCTATAACGGAAGAATGTTCTGCAAGTTACATATTATGGTGCCATAAATTGGAGTTTGTTCTGTAAATAAGAGAAACAGATCAAAAATATTTTTCAGTCCTGTCAGGTGTATTAACTTAACCATTAAACCCCACCTGATAACTCGCCATGATTCTTGCAGAAATGAAAATACAAGTCTATGGGTAAAGAGACGTATGGAGAGCATAAGTAATCAATTTTAAACATATTTGCTATTGGCTTGTTTAGACCAAATAAGTTATCATAATATGGGATCTTACTCAATTAAAGAACTTGAACAGCTATCAGGAATAAAGGCCCATACCTTAAGAATCTGGGAGAAACGACATGGGATTATCAACCCAAGAAGAACCCCTACGAATATCAGGTTTTATACAGACGATGATCTGAAAAAAATCATTAATGTTTCTCTACTAAATAATTCAGGATTCAAAATCTCGCGCATAGCCAACATGAGTTACAGCGAGCTAACGGAAAAAGTGCTTGAACTAAGTGGCGAAAGCAAGGAAGTAGGCCATCAAATCGATCAATTCATCATTGCTATGGTTGAAATGGATGAATACAGGTTTGAGAAGCTTCTTTCAAACATGATTTTGAGGTTTGGCTTTGAAAAAACCATTGTAGAAATAGTTTACCCTTTTTTAGAGAAAATTGGGCTCCTTTGGCAAACAGGTAACATCAATCCGGCACAGGAACATTTTATTTCTAACCTTATCCGTCAAAAAATTATTGTTGCTATAGACGCGCTTCAACTAGCCCCTACCAGCGCCAAAAAAGTGGTTTTGTATCTTCCTGAGAACGAATTGCATGAAATTGGCTTGCTTTTTTATCATTACATTATCAAAAAATCTGGATTTCGTACGTATTACCTGGGTCAAAACGTACCCCATGAAGACCTGAAATCTGTGGTTAAAATCCATCAACCGGATTTAATGATTACCGCAATTACCTCTAAGCCCAGCGATTACTCTGTTCATCAGTACCTACTAAATATTGAACATGACTTCCCAGGTTTAAAATTCTTTGTTTCTGGCTACCAGGTAACTAAACTGGGGATACTCCCACCTAAAAACATCAAAATATTTAAAAATTCTACTGAATTAGGCCATTTAGTGAATAATTTCGTCTAATATCCTCAGATCCCCCAAAAATTGTTGGCTAAGACTAAGAAAAATAAATTACATGTTTAAACTTTTTTATGTTTAACTTATTTATATATTTGTTAAACAAATGAAAGAGACATGACAGCCATCGAATTCAACCACCAAATCGCAAGTTTAAGGAGTACCCTACACATGTTTACTCGCAGATTTACCTCTGACAAGGAAGAAATGCAGGATCTGGTACAGGATACCATGTTAAAAGCATTGATGTATCGTGACAAATTCAGGGAAAATACCAACCTGAAGGGATGGTTATACACCATCATGCGCAACACATTTATTAACAACTACCGGAAGAATCAAAGGTCCAAAACGTCTAATGACACTACAAAAGAGCTCTATTTTCTTAATGTAGAAGATCCACACACATTCACCAATCCTGATGCCCGATACGAATACAAGGACATAATCGAAAAAGTGAATGATGTTAAGGATGAATTGCTCATACCTTTCAAAATGCATACTACTGGTTACAAATACCACGAAATTGCAGATCATCTGAATATTCCTATCGGTACAGTGAAGAACCGGATTTTTCATGCCCGAAAAGAGATACAAAAACGTCTACCTGGTTACAGAGACTAAATCGATTGGAACAAGTTAATAATTATGAGTATTTTATGATTTGACTTTCTAATGACTAGAGTTGCTGTTATAGGTTCAGGATTTTCAGGTTTATCTTCCGCATGCTTTTTGGCTAAAGAAGGTTTTGATGTTACTGTTGTTGAAAAAAATGATTCGGCTGGAGGAAGAGCCAGAAAATTCGAAGTTCAGGGCTATATGTTTGATATGGGGCCCAGTTGGTACTGGATGCCCGATGTGTTTGAACGCTTCTTTAATTCTTTTGGTAAATCCGTTTCTGACTACTACAATTTAAAAAGACTAGACCCCTCCTACCGTGTTTATTTTGGAGAAGATGATTTCATTGATCTCCCGGCAAATATGGATCAATTAAAATCCCTCTTTGAAAGTATTGAACCCGGCAGTGCTCTAAATCTTGAGAAATTTCTAGAAGAGAGTGGCTATAAATATGATGTAGGCATGACTGACCTGGTTTACAAACCCGGTCTCTCAATTGTTGAATTACTGGACATGCGTTTAGCAAAAGGTGTCTTCAAAATGCACGTTTTTCAATCCATTTCAACTTATGTAAGAAAATATTTCACTCATCCCAAGCTCATTAAGTTACTTGAATTTCCTGTACTCTTCTTAGGTGCAAAACCTTCAAAGACGCCAGCGCTTTATAGTTTAATGAATTATGCTGATATGTCGTTAGGCACTTGGTACCCTATGGGTGGTATGCATAAAATTGTTGAAGCCATGGTTACGCTGGCTAAATCGCTAGGTGTTAAATTTCTTTTTAACCATACTGCTGAAGCTATTGAAATGAATGGCGTAAAAGCAAAGGGACTAAATCTAAATGGTCAAATCCATGAATTTGACTATATCGTTGCGGGTGCTGATTACCACCATGTAGAACAGCATCTACTTCCTGAAAAATACAGAAGGTATGGAAAAGCATACTGGGATAAGCGTGTGCTTGCACCTTCCAGTCTGATTTTCTACCTGGGCTTAAATACTCAACTCAAAAATTTACAGCATCACAACCTCTTCTTTGATCAGGACTTTGAGCAACATGCCAAAGAGATTTACGAACAAGCCAAATGGCCGAGTAATCCCTTGTTCTATGTTTGCTGCCCATCAAAGACTGACCATTCGGTCGCGCCAAACGGACATGAAAATTTATTCGTTCTTATCCCCACCGCTCCCGATCTTCAGGATAATGAGGAAACCAGACTAAAATATTACGAAATAATAATGGGGCGACTGGAACAGCTCACAGGACAGGAAATACGCTCTAAGGTTGTTTTTAAACGATCCTTCGCCCACAATGACTTTATTTCCGATTATAATTCCTTTAAAGGAAATGCCTACGGATTGGCCAATACACTTAAACAAACCGCCAACCTGAAACCATCTATAGAAAACAAAAAGGTAAATAACTTGTTTTATACTGGTCAATTAACTGTGCCGGGCCCAGGCGTGCCACCATCGTTAATAAGCGGACAGGTTGTAGCGAGAGAATTAATAAAAAGACACAAAAAAGAATTCTTAAATTAGAGAATTATGCAATCTCTTTACGACAAAGTTGCGTTAAAATGTAGCCGCATAACTACCCGGGCCTACAGCACCTCGTTTTCCCTGGGTATATTATGTCTTGATAAAAAATTAAGAAATCCCATCTACAGCATTTATGGCTTTGTCCGTTTTGCAGATGAAATTGTTGATACCTTTCATACTTATAATAAAGAAGAACTGCTTAAAAAATTTACAGCAGATACTTACACTGCCATTGAAGATCGTATCAGTCTAAATCCCATACTTCACAGCTTTCAGGCCACGGTAAATACTTACCAAATAGAAAGAGAACTCATTGACCTTTTTCTTAGGAGTATGGAAATGGATCTAAACCTGAATTCCTATGATGAGAGTAAGTATAAAAATTACATTCTAGGATCAGCAGAGGTGGTTGGTCTCATGTGTTTGAGGGTTTTCTGTAAGCACGATGAAAAACACTATCAGGAACTAAAGCCATATGCCATGAAACTTGGCGCTGCATTTCAGAAAATCAATTTCCTTAGAGATTTAAAGGCTGACTATATTGGTTTAGGAAGAACTTATTTCCCGGGATTGGACTTTAATCAGTTTGATGATGAGAATAAAAAAATGATTGAAGAGGATATTGCTAAAGATTTTAACATGGGATTGGAAGGAATTAAAAAACTTCCTCGATCAGCACGCTTTGGCGTATATGTAGCTTATGTGTACTACCGTGCCTTGTTCAAAAAAATAAAAAATACACCCAGCCAAAATGTAATGCAAAGCCGAATCCGGATCAAAAACAGGCAGAAGATTTCCATATTGGCATTTTCATATGTAAAACACCGCTTAAACATTCTTTGAAATGGAGCAGGTAATATTGGTTGACCAAAATGACAATGAAATAGGACTGATGGAAAAGCTGGAAGCACATCGTAAAGGATTGCTGCACCGTGCTTTTTCTGTATTGATATTTAACTCCCAAGGAGAAATTCTTTTACAAAAACGAGCCAATGACAAATACCATAGCGCGGGCTTATGGACCAACACCTGTTGCAGCCATCCTCAACCCAATGAAGACATAGGCGCTGCCAGCAAAAGAAGACTGATGGAGGAAATGGGTATTGTCGCACAACCCTTCTTTGCTTTTAAGTTCAAGTACAAGATTGATTTAGGTCAAGGCCTCACAGAACACGAATTTGATCATGTATATTTAGGTATTTATGATGGCGAGCCTCAACTAAATGAAAATGAAGCCTCCGACTGGAAGTTTATGAATGTTAATGAACTGAAATCAGAAATATCAGAGAAACCTCAGCTCTTTACATATTGGTTCAAATTAATTATGTTTCATCCTGAGTTGAATACAGAAATACTCGCCTCATAAAACATTCTAAAAATCAGGACAAGGAATTACTAATTTATCTTTTGGTGGTTTTCTTGGGTTACGCATGGGCCAGGAATAGGCAATACTGATTTCATGCGCCCCTCCACTCTGAGGACCTAACTGCGAAATAGTATAATCAAAACTATATCCAATATTCAGGTATTGATTACTCACACGCTGAGTAAATCCAAAGAGCAAGACTATGGATTCATTATTATTAAATCCATTGAGTGTTTTAAAAGGTACTCCTCTATACCAAATTCCCAACAGCATGGGTTCAGCAGTAAAGTACAGACCTAAATCCATTTGATCGAATTGTCCCTGGTGGCGGTACTGAAAAGCTGGCGCTAAACTTCTTTCTCCTTCACGTGCATATATTCCCTGCCCAACCACGTTAGGTTTAAAATGCATTTTAAAACCTCCGTGAAATGAATATTTAATTGGAAGATTATTGCTCTCATCAATAATAGATTGGTTCGGTCTGTTCAAATGAAAAGCACCAACACCCAACCAGGCAGTTCTTGTATAAAATAAACCCCCTAAAGACAGGTCGAGAAATGTTTTGGTAAAATCAGTTCTGAATTGCTCAGCAGTTGTTGGACTAATAATTTCTCCTGTTACCGGATCAAATTGATCTCCAAAAGTCAGGCGACCGAAATTAATATTTCGATTTTGCACAGCTACCTGTGCACCAGGCCTAAAACCAATGTCTTTAGTGAATTGCAATTCGTAAGCATACTGAACGCCAAATGATAAGGACTGTAATCCAGCCAAACCTTCTCTGTCTCGGGTTAGTATGGCTCCCACTGCGCTATTTTTATCTTCTATGAAATAATCGAAATAAGCAGAAACAGTAGTAAAGTTTGCATCCAGACCTGGCCATTGATTGCGATAATTCATACCCGCCCTGGCCTGACCTGTGGATCCTGCAAAAGCCGGATTCAGGTATAGTGGTGCTGCATAAAATTGAGAAAATTGAGGGTCCTGTGCTGTTACCCTATACAGTGGCAATAGTATAAATACTACAGAAAAGAAAGTCGAAAAAATAAGCCCCTTAGGCATCATTCGGCAAAAATTAATGTCACTCACAAAGCAAAATAAGTGGATTAATCGATTATAAAAAACCAACTATCCGGAAAAGTGGAGCTGCGTCTGTTTGCTTAACGATATTTTCGGTCAAATTGTATACTTTAGTGAAATTGAGACGTTTTAATTCAGTCGGTTGTTAACTAGATACATCAAGTACAGCGGTTTGCCAAGCAGAGGGACATTTATGAAGCGGATATTTTTTTTAGTACTTATTTTTTTATCATTTTCTTATTCAGGCCTAAGTCAGGGCCTTACCAAACATAACTGGAATTTCGGAAACTCAACGCTGGCCATTCGTTTTAACCGGGTTGACAATACGGCTGTGTTAATCAATAATCAAGGGGTGCCCTTTGGAAATGGTGCAAGTGTGGTTGCAAGCAGCGCTATAAATGGTAATGTGCTCTTCTATTCTGATGGCACAAATGTTTATGACATAAGTAATGCGCAAATGCCTAACGGCTTCGGACTAAATGCCAACAGCGCAGGCAATCAAACAGTAGCGGCTGCACCAATACCTGGCGAACCTGATAAGTATTACATCTTTACAAATACATCTAGCTTTCAAACCGGAGGTGCAATTTTTTATAGTGTTGTGGATATGAATTTGTTCGGCAATGCCCTGTTCCCAACCCCGGCACTTGGCGATGTTGAGCCTACAAAAAATATTGCCGTACCGGGACTAACCAATACTTCAGAAGCAATGTTGGTAATACCCCATGCCGATGAAAACGGAACTTATTGGCTAATCACACAAGACAACAACACCAGTACTTATCAGGTTACATTTATAGATGTAAGCAGAAGTTTTGTAACCAACTCCTTTACTCTTGCTGCGCCTCCGTTAACCGCTGCTAATTTTGCTTACCACGAGGGATCAGGTAAAATTGCTGTGTCTCCACAATCATCCGGAGATAATCTCATTCTTATGGATTTTGATAATACAACCGGTGTCTTGAGTTTTGATAGAGAGCTGCTCAACTCGGGTGTACTCAACACCACCAATAATCAGGCAATATATGATGCCGAATTTTCGGTCTCAGGAGATTTTCTTTATGTTTCAAGACATGGCGATACAGGTATTACCGCAGATGTACTCAGGTTTGACCTAACAAATCTTACCTCAACTTCAGAAAGTATTTTACCAAGTACCATCTTTAGAAGTTACGGTTTACAAATGGCACCCGATACAGCCATCTATCATCTGTACCAATCTGTCGACAGCGGACCTTTTTTGCTAGGAAGAATTTCACAAACCGACAGCCTGATTGGTATTGTCAACTACGAAGCAGAATTCTTTAATACCACCAACTTTAATGGCCGCTCTTTACCGGCATTTAGCCCGGCTCAACTTGATACGCTCATTGTTGATTTTGAATTTGATGGCACTTGTTCTGGTGTGCCTACTTCCTTCTACCCGACCGTAATTCCGGGAGCAGATAGTTTAAGTTGGAATTTTGGTGATGGTGCTGGTTTCTCTAACGGATGGTCACCAGTGTATACTTATCAATCCGGCAATGTGTATAATGTTACTTTAACTGCATTTCTAAATGGAAGGTCCGAACAGGTAACTAAACCTGTTACCATCACACAATTTGATCTTGAAATTACATTACCTGCAGATACAGTAGCCTGTTCATGTGAATTACCTATAAGTGACGAACCAACTAAATGCGCTCCCTTTTTTAGTGTCACAGCGCAAATTCAAGGTGGCACTCCAGTAAGCACAGTCTGGTCAAACGGACAAACAGGAAATACATTGGCTCCCGATTCTGCTGGATACTATTATGTAGTAGTTACCGATGCCAGTGGCTGTTCAGCTTATGCAGGTGTAAACATTACAGAGTATGGGGTCCAGGATCAGCGAGCCAACGTCTGGTACTTTGGGCAGAATGCCGGAATTGATTTTAATCAATTGCCCCCAATTCCGCTTGACGATAGTAATATGAACGCGCCTGAAGGCTGTTCGGCAATTAGCGACAGGAATGGAAACATTATTTTCTATACTGATGGACAAAATGTTTATAACAAAAACCATGTACTCATAGCCGATGATATTGGTGGAGATCCCGGTTCATCCCAATCGGTTGTTATTGTTCCTGTGCCAGGTGACGAAACCCTCTATTATATTTTTACTACCATGGAAGTACATGGAAGTAACGTATACCGAATGAGTTATTCTTTATTTGATCTTAAAGAAAACAATGGTGATGGAGATGTTGTACAGCGTAACAATCAACTATTCAGTAGAAGCACCGAACGAATTACCGGTACAGCCAACTGGGTAATTGCTCATGAATATGGAAACAATACTTTCAGAGCCTACCCTATTACAATGCAAGGAATAGGTCAGCCGGTTTTAACCAGCATAGGTTCTGACCATGTAACCACAAGTGAAATTAATGGCCGAGGTTACATGAAGCTTGGTAATGATTTTAAACTTGCTGTAGCGCTTTCTGAACCCGGGGTATACAATGTTGTTGAAGTATTTGATTTTGATCCTACCACTGGCAGATTGAGTAACTTCCGAAGACTGGACACTGGAGAAACAGATGGTCAGGTTTACGGAGTGGAATTTTCTCCCGCTGGAAATAAACTATTTGCTTCTATTCAGGGTACGCCTTCTAAACTTATTGAATTTGCTTTTGATTCTTTAGGTATAGGCTATATTAAACCTCCACCAATTGATGCACCCGGATTAATTGGTGCCTTACAAACCGGGCCTGATGGACAGATTTACATTGCTTTTGATAATCGTAATACATTAGGTACTATTCAAGCAAATGAAGATACTACACAAGTTTCTTTTGTGAATTTCGATGGCTTTGCTTTGGCGGGTGGTACACAAAGCAGGTTAGGACTTCCTAATTTCATTCAAAACCTTGGTACACCTGTTCAACCCCCTGGAATTTCTGCCTCAGGACTTTGCTTCGGTTCGCCAACTACACTAACCGGAACTGGTACTTCGTCTATTGATGAGTATGCTTGGTTTATCAGAGATGCAGCTAATCAACTGATACACTCTACCAATGATCAGCAATTTGATTTTGAATTTCCTGCACCCGGAGATTATAACCTTACCTTAGGAGTTACCAATCGTTGCGGTCTGGATACTACCCTGGTACAGTTAGTTACTATTTTTGATTCACCTCCGTTGCCTTTAGCAGAATACTATAATGATCCTTCATTTAACGGTTTCTTTTTATGCGATGGTCCTGTAACTGTAGATGCATACCCCAATGATGTAAATGGTATCAGCTATTTATGGACTAGTGGAGATACTACTCGCACAGTAACGTTTACCCAGCAACAGTTTTTTGATGTAACTGTGACTGATGCCAACGGATGTTCATCTACTGAAATAGGTGTGGTATCGGATAACAGACCACAGCTAGCCATTGGTCCTGATTTTACCATCTGCCAAGATGAAGTAGTAGCTGATCTTAATGCACAACAAGCACCGACTACCCCGGTGAACTGGTTACTGAATGGGGCAAATCCCAGTACAGGTAGTTTAAGATCTGTATCCACCGGAACCCCCGGTTTGTTTTCATATACCGTTGAAGTAACCGATCCACTTTCAGGATGTGTGGGCAGAGATACCATTAATATTACAGTCAATCCCAGCCCATTATTTACAGCTACGCCTACCAATACAACAGGTTGCGGTAACCCCGATGGGTCCATAGCCATTGAGATTACTTCTTCAGGCTCATACTCCTATCTAATCGTAGGACCAGAAACCAGAAATGGTCTTGATCAGATTGGCCCCAGTGCAGTACCTATTTCTGAAATCAATTTACCTGCTGGAGCTTATACCGTAATTGTAACAGACGACATCAGCGCTTGCTCGAACAACCAGGCTGCAGGTATAAATGACTCAGGAGCCTTTACGATTGATGCAATAAGTATTAGTCCACCCGTATGTGACGAAATACCTATTGATGTAGTAACCACCGGTTTAGTTTTCCCCGCTACTTACCAGGTAATTAATGTAAATACGAATGCCATAGCCGCAAGTGGCCCGGCAACTACAAGTACATTTAACACTGATCCTGTGCCTCCCGGAGATTATATTATCGAAATTACCGGAGGAGGTTGCCTCAATACAGAAACCATCGCATTTGTTGCCGATGCCGCGGTTGACTATACGTTAACCTTTGATGGTTGCGCCAATCCAGCTACTGTTGAAGTTGAAGCTACAAGCTTATCCATACCTACAGCAGATGCCCTCTATGCATGGACAGGCCCCGGCATTGATCCTCCCGGTGCAAATGATACCCGTGTGATTAATTTTTTAACATCTGGTAACTATACCGTTACTGTTAGTGATAACAGCAATAACTTTTGCCCGAGTACACAGAGTATTGATGTATTGATTGATAATCAAACAACAGTAAGTGTAGTGCAAACCGATCCTTGTGTAAGCAATGTTACCCTTACAGCCAATCCTTCTGGTTCAGGCAATTTTACTTATCAGTGGTCAAGAAATGGGGTTCCAGTACCCAGTGGTGGTGGACGACAAATTGTGGCGGGTTTGGATGACAACGGAGCTACCTATACTGTGACAGCGCGCAATTCACAAAGCGGTTGTAATTTTACTTCCGATCCTTTTATAGTTGAAGTTGTGGGGCCTGTACAGCTTAATTTATCATCTACCATTGCATGCGATAATGGCGAACCATTTACCTTAACTGCCAATACCAATATCTCAACAGCTTCATTCATCTGGTCTTTCAATAATTCGGTAATTCCAAATCAAAACAGTAATGAATTGACCGATACACGTCCAGGTACATATCGCGTTGAACTTACTGAAGGAAGTTGTAATTCAACTTCAAGTTTAACAATTAGCCTATTGCCTGCGTATGACTCTGATTTACCCAACCGTGCGATCATCTGTAATGACCCTGACAATACCGATCCGGACACCTCTCAGCTTGAGCTCGACCCTGGCAGTGGATTTCAGCAGTTCAATTGGTTCTTTAACGACAATCCATTCAGTAATGCACCTGTAGTAATTGTTAATCAACCCGGAGAATACAGGGCAGAGTTAATCAATGATTTTGGTTGCGAAACAATAGAAATTATTGAGGTGATTAATGACTGTCAACCCAAAATTATCGCACCTAACGCTTTTCGTCCCGGAGGATTGAATACCGATTTTTTTGTGTATAGTTTCTTTATTACAAATGAATTCCAAATCTTTATCTATAACCGTTGGGGTGAAATGATTTACCAATCCAATCAGAGAAATTTTACCTGGAACGGAGGCTACAATAACGACATTAACAAACCTTTACCGGGCGGACAATACGCCTATGTTGTTCGGTACATAAGTGTATACCGACCTGAGCGTGGAATTCAAGAGCAAAGAGGAAGTGTATTATTACTGAGATGATGAGATTTATAATTGCATTTCCGATATTTCTGCTGGTATTTTCATCTTTAGCTCAAGAATACAATATTATCCCCTTCCCTGCTCAATTGAATGTAGGCAAAGAACAACTCGAACTCAATGCCGATATTACCATCATTAACACACAGGATGAAAGCCGGGTTGTGGCAGAGCTACTTGCTCAGTACCTACAAGAAAGAAAAATAAAATCGAGCATCAATAATTCACCCAAAGACAATCAGCAAATTGTTCTGCAATTGATTAACGAAGCCAGCCTGTCTGAGGAAGGTTATATTTTATTGGTAAACAAGAATGGTATTAGTCTGCTAGCCAATACAAGTGCGGGTTTGTTTTATGCCACACAAACCCTCATGCAAATGTTACCTCCGACTAACAACGGCAAGCTGGCTATTCAGCATGTACAAATAACCGATCAGCCACGCTTTGCATGGAGGGGCTTGCATCTGGATGTAAGTAGGCATTTTTTCTCAATCGATTTTATAAAAAAATACATTGACCTGATGGCCATGTATAAAATGAATACTTTTCATTGGCATCTTACCGAAGATCAGGGCTGGAGAATTGAGATAAAGAAATACCCATTACTTACCGAAATCGGGTCACAAAGAAAAGAAACCATCCTTGAAAAAAATTTCAATCCATACAAAGGAGACGGGAAAGCTTATGGTGGTTTCTATACACAAGAAGAAATAAAAGAAGTAGTGGCTTATGCTGCTGATAGATACATTACCGTAGTTCCTGAAATTGAGATGCCCGGGCATGCACTCGCTGCACTTGCGGGCTATCCGCATTTAGGCTGTACAGGTGGTCCATACGAAGTAGGTACCGTATGGGGTGTGTACGATGATGTATTTTGTGCAGGTAACGACAGCACTTTTATTTTTTTACAGGATATACTCGATGAAGTGATGGCGCTATTTCCTTCTACATATATTCATATAGGTGGAGATGAGTGTCCCAAAACAAGATGGAAAGAATGCACAAAATGCCAGGCGCGTATAAAAGCAGAAGGCCTTGCCGATGAACATGAATTGCAAAGTTATTTTATCCAAAGAGTAGAAAAACACCTAAACAACAAAGGAAGAAAACTCATTGGTTGGGATGAAATTCTTGAAGGCGGACTAGCCCCCAATGCTACAGTAATGTCGTGGAGAGGAGAAGCGGGCGGCATACAAGCAGCGCAAGCCGGACATCAAGTAGTAATGACTCCAAGCTTTGTCATGTACTTCGACCATTACCAGGGAGATCCGGCACAGGAGCCCTTAGCGATTTGTTGTTATTCTGATCTTCAAAAGGTTTACCGCTATGAACCTGTACCTGCTTCGCTCAATGAAGAAGAAGCTGAACGGGTATTGGGAGCACAAGCCAATGTTTGGACAGAGTATATGAAAACAGAGGCACATGTAGAGTATATGGTCCTCCCTCGAATGTTGGCGCTTTCTGAAACAGTATGGACCGATCCTGCGAGAAAAAACTGGACGAATTTCCAGAAAAGACTGCCTCATCATTTCGAAATGCTTTCAAACAAATCCGTTAACTTCAGAATTCCCGAACCTGCGGGCCCGGGAAGGGAGATGGTAATCATGAATGAATCCACTGAAATTACTTTTATGGCACCGTTCAAGCAAGCTCAAATCTATTATACAGATAATGGTACACGACCTACCAGTATGTCAAAAAAGTATGAGGGGCCAATAAAAATTACACTTGAACGCGGAGAAAAGAAAACCATACAAGCCATTACTATTTACGATGAAAGGCAAAGCATTGTTAGCATGACTAGTATTGAGCGCCAGGAAGCCATGGAGGGTATAGAGCATAATGCATTGGTGCAGGGAGTTAAGAATACCATTTTTGAAGGAGTTTTTGAAAGTATTACAGAAATAACAAACGGCAATCTGCATGAAGTAAGTTTTAGCAATTTCATAGCAATACCCGAAAACGCTAACATTCTGAATGGCTTTGGTATGATTATAGAGGCGTACATTAAAATTGACCATGAAGCCGTTTATAGCTTCCATTTAGGAAGTGATGACGGCAGCCAACTATACATTAATAATAAATTGATAGTTGATAATGATGGTTTGCACAGCTTTAACTTTGAATCAGGTCAGATTTCATTAGCAAAGGGCTATCATCCCATAAAGCTGTTTTATTTTGATGCGGGTGGAGATAAAAAATTGGAACTGGAATGGGCAAGTGCGGGTTCTGATAGAGTAAAGTTAGATTCAACTAAGCTCTACTATAGCAAACAATAAAGTACTTCATTAAAATTATTTATCACTATGA
>CAZVFM010000038.1:0-18158 GCA_964626095.1 uncultured Roseivirgaceae bacterium
TTAAGGCCGGATTTAAGCCAGCAAACAATCCCACTAATAAAGCAGCCGAAATCAAACTAATCATGGGGTGCCACTTAAGCCAGACCGCAGTTGCTATGATAAATGCAATTGATGCTGTAAGTAATATGAATAATGTTGTGCCTTCCATACCGCCTATTCAATATAAAGCAAACTCATCTATATATTCAAAAACTTTGTGTGCAATAATGATATATTAGAGGATTAATCTGATATACATGAATGTAAGAATAAAATTCCTGGGTGCAGCCAAAACAGTTACCGGTTCCAAATTTTTATTAGAAGTCGATCAATACAAATTCCTAATCGACTGCGGTTTATTTCAGGGATTAAAAGATTTGCGCTTACGCAATTGGGATAAATTGTCAATTGAAGAAGAGAAAATAGATGCGGTAATTCTTACACATGCGCATATCGACCATTCGGGTTATCTACCGCGCCTGGTAAAAAATGGATTCAAAGGAAAAATACATTGCACAGAGGCAACTGCCGATTTATTGCAAATATTATTACTCGACTCAGCCAAACTGCAAGAAGAAGAAGCGGGTTACGCCAAGAAAAAAGGTTATTCAAAACATGCAGATCCCAAACCACTTTATACTACAGATGATGCTGAAAATGTTTTTCCCTTAGTGAAAAGTCACGCCTTTTTGAAAAGCTTTCCTTTAGCTCCGGGCATTGACCTCAAATTTTATTATGCAGGTCACATATTAGGTGCGGCTTCGGTCGAACTAAGCTTGAAAGGAAAAACACAGGAAAAGAAAATAGTTTTTTCTGGAGATATAGGTCGTTACGATCATCCCGTATTGTATGATCCACACAAAATAAAAGAGGCAGATATTTTAATAACTGAAAGTACTTACGGAAATCAAGCTTGCAGCATAGACAATATTGAAGATGAACTGGCAGAAGTTATCAACGAAGCCACACAAAAAGGTGTATTACTGATTCCAGCATTTTCCTTAGGTCGAACTCAATCTTTGGTATATCACCTCAACCAATTGAGAATAAAGAAAAAGATTGGACAGGTAAAAGTGTATATCGATAGCCCCATGGCCATCAATGTAACTGATTTGTATAAAAAGCATGAAAAATACCATAAACTAAAAGACAATGACCTCAGTGATGCAAGGCATCCTGTATTTGATTCAAAGAATATCATCTATTGCAGAACACGGGAAGAATCAAGAGGCATAAACGATATAGAGAAAAATGCAATAATCATTTCAGCAAGTGGCATGTGCTCCGGTGGTCGCATACTGCACCATTTGTTTCACAGGTTAAAAGAACCAAAACATACTGTATTGTTTGTTGGATTTCAGGCGATGGGTACAAGAGGCAGAAGAATTCTAGAAGGAGAACCTTATGTTAAAATATTTGGTATTGAAGTACCCGTGAAATGCCAGGTAAGAGAAATAAAGGGCATGTCGGCACATGCAGATAAACCAGAATTAATGCGCTGGTTAAGCAGCATTAGCGATTCGCCTAAGCAAACCTTTATTGTGCACGGTGAAATAGAAAGTGCCGAAGCTTTAGCAGCAAGTATTCGCAGCGACTTACAATGGAATGCAACCGTACCGGAATACCTGGAATCATTTCAATTATTTGAAAATATCTAGCTTGTGCTAATAAGTAATACTCAGTTTATCCATCATCTCTTGCGTGATAGATTCGGCATAAGCACCATACGCATCTACCAAAGTTCCTTTTTTACCATCCCCTATTGAAATAGCAAATAGAATGGAGCTGTCATCCGGATTGCTCATTCCTTCAAAGCGATAAACTTCATCAACATGAAAGTCGTTCACCTTCCAAAACTGTTCAACCGATTTGCACTCCAAACAATCGTGATGCAAATTGAAATCCAAGGTGTAACCTCTGGATTTCAATCCATCAATTGCAGAACTTAAAGTTTCATATGATTTCATTTTAATCCATTTACTGTTTTACCAAGATAGGCAGAGTACATCCAAACCAGTTTTTCCTGTTCGCGGATATAGTCGCTCATTAAAGCATTTGTACCTTCATCACCTGTATCGGATGACAGATCAAGCAAGACCCTTTGCTTAGCGATTATTTTTTTGAAACTATCCAGAATATTTTCAACCGCCTGCATACCATCTGTAACTCCAGTTCTTTCTTTTACTTCAGACGTTTTCAGGTAACTGGTATAAGTATGTGATGGTGTAAATCCGAGGGTAAGAATCCGCTCCGCTATTTCATCAATTTTAATGATGAGGTTATTGTATAACTCTTCAAACTTTAAATGTAGTTCGAAAAACTTCTCCCCTTGTATGTTCCAGTGATAACCCCTGGTATTCATGTAAAACACCTGGTAATTGGCCAGTAAATCGTTGAGATGTGAGGCCAGTTTTTCAGATTTCTTTTGATCAAGTCCTATACGATTGGTTTTAGTCATAATGCTTTTGGTTTATATCTTAACAACAATCAAGAAGAAATAATTTACTAATTTTAGACTTATGATTAAGATTTCTCCCGTAAAGCTGTGTTTACTTATTTCCATCCTCTTCGTTTTACCCTCCTGCAAATCACAACAAGGTACCAGCGTAAATGTTGTCAAACCAAAGACTTATCATCGCTGGTATGACCCACAAAAAGACAAAAAGAAAAAACGTACAAAGCTGGTTAAAATGAAGGGTTGATTTATAGCGACCTGATCAACATGTCGAGATTTCGCTTAAAAGTAATTTTCAACGGGCTTAGTTGTTGAAGGTGAGCAACGAGTATAGAGCCATAAAAAATAGTGAGAATTATATTGCTTACATCCTTTGTGGCACTGGTTTTTACAATTTGCTTCTTAAAGATTCCTTCCAGCACAAACTTTTCAACCATTTGATCTACCGATAGTATCTCAATTTTATGTACCTCTTCTATTTCCGGGTAAATCAATTCTTTCTCCTCGGGTTTAACAGGAAACGGTCGGGGTGTTCTTTTTACATCCGATAGGTAAGCAACCAAGGCAAGCATAATTCCCGGATTCGCTTCACACGTTTCGCTCAATTTATCAAATAAGTAATATACGCCATCTGTACCTTCTTTGGGTTTCTGATGCAGCTCAACCGAACGCTGCAAACACCACAGCCTGAAATGATAAAGCAAAAGATCTTCCTTTTGCGGAAAATATTTAAAGAAAGTCACCTTTGAAATTTTTACTTTCTTACATAACTGGTCTACATGCAAATCATCAAATGACCGCTTACCGGTCAGTTTTAATGCATGATCCAGAATGGTTAATTTAAGTTTTGCCGCTTTTTCCTTTCTTTTACTCATATAAAAGCACAATTATCATCAAATTATAACACTTATATTCACAAGCTAAAAAAATACAAGATGAACCGCTTCTTTATTCTATTACTTGCACTTTGTGCAATATCCTGCACCGGTCCAGGGGGCAAAAAACAAGCTCAAGTAAGGGGACCCATCGCTGAAAAAGCAATGGTAGTAAGTGCCCATCCCCTGGCCACAAAAGTAGGAATTGAGATTTTAAAGAAAGGTGGAAATGCCGTAGATGCTGCCATAGCCACACAGTTTGCCCTTGCTGTGGTATTTCCCGGTGCAGGCAATATTGGGGGTGGTGGTTTCCTGCTTTTAAGAGAAAATAATGGAAACCTGGCAAGTTTGGATTTCAGGGAAAAAGCTCCGGCCGCATCGCTTGTAAATATGTTTCTCGATGAAGAGGGGCAAGTTATTGAAAACTTAAGTACACGTGGCCACCTGGCGGCAGGTGTTCCTGGTTCAGTTGCCGGCATGGAGGCAGCATTTAAAAAGTACGCAACACTTAGTTGGGAAGAACTTTTACAACCCGCCATTGACCTCGCAGTCTATGGATTTGAACTCACAGAGAAAGAAGCCTCCAGTCTTAACTCAGTACAGGAAGATTTAAAAAAATACAATACCATTTTGCCGGAGTTCCTTATCAGAGAAAACTGGAAAGCTGGCGATACCATTTACTACAAAGATTTAGGTCATACACTTGAGCGCATTCGCGACCAGGGCCGAGATGGTTTTTATAAAGGTAAAACTGCCGATGACCTTGTTGCTGAAATGCAAAGGGGTAATGGATTGATCAGTCATGAAGACCTAATAAACTATGAAGCAGTTTGGAGAGATCCTATCAGCGCCTATTATAAAGATTATAAAATAATTTCTATGGCACCACCTTCCAGCGGAGGCCTTGCGCTTATACAATTACTCAAATCTGTTGAACCCTACCCGCTTAAATCCTGGGGGCATAATTCAGTTGAAGCTGTACACTTACTGACTGAAGCTGAGAGAAGAGTGTATGCCGACAGAGCACACTATTTAGGTGATCCTGATTTCATCAGGGTTCCGGTCAGCCAATTAATCAGCGACCAGTACAATGATGACCGTATGGAAAACTTTAATCCGACAATGGCCACCGCAAGCACTGAAATTAGTGCCGGTGAAATTGCAAGCTATACTGAATCAGAAGAAACAACACATTTCTCTATTGTTGATCCATTTGGAAATGCAGTGGCCGTAACTACCACCATCAATGGTTGGTTCGGCAATACAGTTGTGGTGTCTGGTTCTGGTTTTTTTCTAAACAACGAAATGGACGACTTCAGCAGTAAACCCGGAGTGCCCAATATGTTTGGTGTAATTGGAGGAGAAGCCAATAAAATTGAACCCGGCAAACGCATGCTCAGCAGCATGACACCCACCATTGTTGAGAAAAATGATAAGTTATTTATGATTGTAGGTACCCCTGGTGGCTCTACCATTATCACTTCTGTGTTTCAAACTATTTTAAATGTTATTGTTCACGGCATGGGTATGCAAGAAGCGGTTAATGCAAAGCGATTTCACAGCCAATGGTTGCCCGATGTCATTACCGCTGAAGAAGATGCACTTGATGAAGCCAGGTTAAAATTACTCGAAGATATGGGTCATCGTTTCCGTTACAGAAAAGCAATCGGGCGGGTAGACGCTATACTGGTACTAAAAGATGGTAAGTATGAAGGTGGTGCAGACCCCAGGGGCGATGACTACGCTGAAGGATTTTGATTTTTCCTTGATTATCCAAAACTAATTTAACTCACACTCATGGCTGTATTAAGTACCACAATCGTTCTTAGATAATTTCCAGTAGCGTTATATTCTTACGCATCTACTAAAACAAAAAAGCTACCTTTTAGGTAGCTTTTTTCAATCAAATGATACGAATATCAGTTAACAAGTTCAACGTTAACGGCATTCATTCCTTTTTTGCCGCGCTCCATCTCAAATTTTACTTTGTCGTTTTCTTTGATGTCATCGATAAGACCTGATTCGTGTACGAATACATCTTCACTTGAATCATCGGGTTTAATAAAACCAAATCCTTTGGTGTTGTTAAAAAACTTTACTGTTCCTTCTTGCATTTTAATTATTGTTTATTGTTATTTTTTCTAATACTTGTTTTTAATTCTGGTTCTGGTGGCTTGTCAGAGATATTGCCATTCTCATCAACATAGGCAAGCATGTTTTCTAACTTACCTTCAACCGCATTTTGTTTGCGTTCAATTTTACGCTCTTCCTTCTCTTTCTTCTTCTTACGCTTTTTTTCTTCTCTCATCTTTTTGAGAAATGTAGTGTTGTGCGCCATATGCTTATCTGTTTAATTAATAAATGTGAAAGCCTTACCACTCTTTCCGGCCCTTCCTGTGCGGCCAATACGGTGAATATAGCTATCAAAAGTTTTTGGTTGCTGGTAATTAATCACATGTGTTACTTCACTGATGTCAAGTCCACGTGCCGCTACGTCTGTAGCTACCAGTACCTGTATCTTGCCTGCTTTAAAATTATTCAAAGCCTTCAGTCTATAGTTTTGTGATTTATTTCCATGTATTTCGTCAACACGAATACCGGCCTTATGTAAATTTTTGCATACAACACTTACCCCGCGCTTGGTTTCGGCAAATACAATCACTTTTTCAAAAGCGCTGTCTTTTACCATATTCAGCAAAACATCCTGCTTACGCTCTCCGTCTTTTACTTTAATGATCTCTTGTTCGATGTGGTCACCGGTAACATTGCCATTGCTCACACGAACCTCCGCAGGATTGTTCAATAGTTTTCTGATCAATTCTTTCTGACCCTTCTCTTCTGTGGCTGAAAACAAAATGGTTTGCTTACGCCTGGTCATTGACTGCACAATAAACTGTATGTCTTGTGAGAAGCCCATGTCCAGCAAACGATCAAATTCGTCTAATACCAGTGTATCAAACTGACTGTATTGTAATGACCTTTGACGAGCCAGGTCGTTTAATCGTCCGGGTGTGCCAATGACCACATGCAATGGTGTGCGCAGTTTCTGTTTATCATTGTAAACACTGGTACCGCCTACAAAACAAGCGCTGTATAATTTCAATCCGGCAGTAATACTTCTAAACTCCTGCTCTACCTGCACAGCCAATTCGCGTGTGGGTACAACAATAAGTATTTGGAAATTTGCCTTGCTGTCCAACAATCTGTTTACAATGGGTACCAAAAAGGCACCTGTTTTACCAGTACCCGTTTGGGCTATACCCATAATGTCGCGGCCTTCAAGTACCGATTCTATCGTACGGTCTTGGATTTCTGTAGGATGTTGGTAACCTTTTTTAAGTAGGTTAACAATTAATCTTTTGTCGACCGGTAATTCGGCCATTTTTCTTGTTGGTACGTAACTCACCGTACTGGTGGGTATTGCTTTTTTGACGAACAAACGTGAATCCAGCGTACTGGCCTTTTGTGGGTTTCTGTTAACAGAACTTCGTTTACTTCTCCAATTTGCTTGTGCTGGTTTTTCAGTGATTCTCTTTCTCTTTGTAAAATTCATTTTCCCTTTAATAGTGTTAAATATGCTTATACAGGCCGATTCAGGAGTTTCCTGAACAGCCTAAGAGAGCATCTATTGCTCTTTATTTTCAGCTAAAATTATTGGGAGTAGAAAGGACTTCTTAAAAAGAGGAATACTTAACTAAACAGAATGATTCTGCTAAAAATCTACGCAAAGGTATATTAATGTTTATCATAAACCTAATTAATCTAAAATTCCTTCTGGTGAGCAAACCTCAGCAACTGGCTATCCCGATATGAGGAAAAATTGACAGTCGATTTGAAATGTTTAGATTATTATCGGCAATTTAAGTTGTTTCTCATTTCAGTTAATCCAGAGGATAGGGAAGGAAATGGGAAACTCGTTACTATGTAACTGGAAATGGTAAATAGGGGTTCAAAAAGGAGTTATGAAAGTTGTATTTCGGCAAAAATTGATTCCAGTTCCTGTCTGCTTTTACCTAGCTTTTCTTCAAGAACCTTTAGCATACTATCTTTCTTTCCTTCTTCGAATACAAAGTCTTCATCAGAAAGAATAGGAAACCTTCTTTTTAGTAAAACTTTTTGCTCTCTCCAGCTTCTTAGAATATTCATCAGAGTAAAGGTAAGCATTTTGACAGAGCTTATTTGTCATTTAAAGCAATATTCTTTTAATCACCAAAACACCACTCCAGACGCATGCTTACCTATAAAATGATAACTGATCTCCCCTATCAATCGGTTGACTGAATACAGTTAATTAAAACGTTCACAGGGTATTTTTTAGATCCCGAGTAATCAATTGCTGCGGCACATCTGGCGCATTCTCCGGGAATAAAGTTTTCAGGAATTGAAACATAAAAAATGCCATCCTGAAGGCCCGATTCATCAACATCACATGCAAAGGAGGTCAGGAACACGTTTTCATGACCATTCCATGTCTCTCCTAAATGGTAAAATTCAGGGTTTTGAATTTTAAGTACTGCCTGACCACAAATTCCTGTTACATAAGAAACCGCAAAGCAACTTCCTCCGGGTATTACAAACTCCTTTCGCTCACATGCCTGAAGCATAAAAAAAACAATCAAAATAACACTTAACCTTTTCATATATCCTTCATTTTTCTTCTTAGACTCCATTTCTTTGTTTTAGGTTGGAAAGCAAATTCAAAATTCATTAAAATTGTCCATTGATAAAAATCATACTGCTATACCTACATTTCTACGCTATAATTCATTTATTGGCCTTACTAAACCTAACCCCATGAAAAGACTTACCTATTTACTTTACTCTCTTGTAATCAGCTTTAGCATTCAAGCACAAAAACAAAGCCCAAATAAAAAAGCGGTGATACAATCAGTTGAAAGTCGCGCAACAGAGCTTATAAGTATCAGCGATAAAATATGGGCACATGCAGAAACCGCCTTTAATGAAGTGGAGTCTGCCAAAGTACTGGCCGATTATGCCGAGGCCAATGGATTTACAGTAGAACGCGGTGTAGCCGCAATGCCAACGGCATTTATTGCCAGCTATGGGAGCGGAAGCCCCATCATAGGCATATTGGGTGAGTTTGACGCGTTACCGGGTTTATCGCAAAAAGCAAATCCGACAAAAGATCCACTGATGGAAGGTATGCCCGGCCATGGTTGCGGACATAACTTGTTTGGCACAGCTAGTCTGGGTGCTGCCATTGCTATAAAGGAGTTGATAGCACAAGGTAAGATTAAAGGTACCATCAGGTTTTATGGAACTCCTGCAGAAGAGAAATTTTTTGGCAAGCTTTGGTTTGCCCGTGCTGGTTTGTTCGATGACCTGGATGTATGTATGGACTGGCATCCGGGCGCAGAAACAAAGGCAGCAGTTCAAAGTGGTTTAGCCCTGGTCGATTTTATAGTAGAATTTCACGGACAGGCTGCGCATGCCTCAGCAGACCCATGGAATGGAAGGAGTGCCTCAGATGCATTAGAGCTATACACCACCGGCATTAATTACTATCGCGAACATGTTAAGCCCACCGTGCGCATACATTACCACATACAAGATGGCGGACAAGTAGTAAACGTTGTACCCGACTACTCAAAGCTTTGGGTGCGTGTGCGTGATACCAACAGAGAAGGCATGGTAGAAGTATATGAGCGAGTAAAAGAAATGGCCGAAGGTGCAGCCATTATGGCTAATGTAGATTATGAGATTTCATTGGTGTCTGGTATTTATGAAATTCTCGTGAACAGAACAGGGGGCACGCTGGTACAAAATAATTTAGAAATGCTCGGGCCTATAAGTTATACCAATGAAGAACTTGTGTTCGCAAAAAAGATTCAGGAGTCAACCGGGAAACCCCAGATAGGATTACACAATAAGGTGGAACCATTAGAAGAAACACTTGCAAATCCTGGGGGCGGATCCACTGATGTTGGTGATGTAAGTTGGATTGTACCCGTAGTAAGATTAAGTGTAGCTACTGCACCAATCGGCACACCATGGCATTCATGGGCAGTAGTAGCCTGTGGCGGAATGTCCATTGGGCATAAAGGTATGTTGCATGCAGCCAAAACCCTGGCCATGACCATGATTGATTTATATGAGGACCCTAAAAAGGTAAATGCAGTGAAAGCAGAGTTTAAAGAACGTAAAGGCGATACAGTATATAAAGGACTGGTTCCTGATGGCCCACCTCCTATTGGGAAAAAATAGATTGTACCATAAATGAGAAGGCCACTTGTTGAGGATTTGATAAAAGAGATCGTATTCATCAGTTCTCGCAGTTCCGGACCAGGCGGACAAAACGTTAACAAACTCAACACAAAAGTGAGTTTGAAATTTGATGTACACAATTCTGAGTTACTTCAAGAAGAGCAAAAAGCGATCATACTAAACAAGCTGGCGCGGAAAATCAACAAAGAAGGTGTGCTAATTATCACTTCACAGGATGAACGCTCTCAACTTAAAAATAAGGAAAAGTCTTTAGCCAAACTTGATGATTTATTAAAGCAGGCCTTTTTTGTAAAACGAAAACGAAAGGCTACCAAACCCAGTAAAGCCGCTAAGCAGGCAAGGATAAAATCCAAAAAATTAAAGGGGGAGAAAAAACAGTGGAGAAAGAAACCGGATTAATACAAATAAAAAAATAAACTGTCGAAATTTCTCTCGCAATTAATTTCAACGAAATATTACATCGTTCATAGTTACATCAAGTTAGCCCATCTAATATAAATGCGATTTAATGAACAAAATCGCACTTTTTACCGTTGTATAAGTTGTAGAGCTTCCTTACATACATTGGAAACTACCGAGAATGTCTTGAAAACTTCAGGATAGTAATATCAAATCACATACAAATATGAATACAGCAACAAAAGTAATTACAGGTTTTTTAGCCGGAGCTTCTTTAGGCATTTTAACTGGCATATTAATCGCGCCCAGCAGTGGAAAAAAAACAAGAAAACGCCTACTGGATAAATCTCTTGGAATGAGAGACCGCATGGCCGAGTCTTTTGAAGATGTAAAGAAAAGCTATAACAGCAAAGTTGAAGCTTACGCAAAAGATGGAAAGTCAGGTATTGATGCACTCAAGCATAACCTGAAGGTATAATAGAAGAATGATCGAATTAAAATTATTACACCGCCCATTGTGCGGTGTATTTTTTTGTCTTAAAATAATAAAGGGCCGTTCAGGCCCTTTATTATTGATAATATTTCTTGAAATTAATTTCTTCCACGTGGACGGACAGTGACTTCACGAGAAATACCGTTTGATGTTATGGTTACTTTACGGTCGCAATCGCCAACACCATAATCAATGGTTACTTCACGACCATTGGTAGTCAGTACTTTTGTTCCAGCAACAGCTATAAAAATTCGCTCTGCTGCACATAATCTTTTATATACTAAGGTATTTGTAATCTCAACCTGGTATTCACGCTCATTAAGATTAGTACCCGATGCACTGCCTGTCACCCAAAACTCATCGTTAATTGGTGCAATGGCACGCTTCCATTCACGCACATGGTTTGACTCCCGGGTAATAAATTTACCATCAGGCCATGTTGCTCTTCCATTTTCTAATACAATTCTTACCCTGGGTGCATCTTCTCTGCTTGTAGATTCATTGGTTAAAGTACGCGTGCCTTCAATCCGAATATCATTAACAAAATAATTATCGAAGGTGGTTATCACCTGCGATCCGGGTAAGAATCTCCTTCCTTCATATGTAATGATAATTTTTCCCCTCCTGGTAGTTTCTCTTGCATCAGTACATCCAGCACCAAAGTCAATGGTTATAGTTCCACCATCCCTGTTTCCGGTAAAATTTACAGTTGCACAAGCAGTGCGTTCATCGTCAGCATTATCAAACCTCCCACCTTCTCCTTCATCTATTCCTAGCAGTGCAACAGAAGCAATGTCATCCGAATCCTCAAAATAAGCTTCAGTAACGGCTTCAATCTCTACATTGTCGGTATCTTCTTGATTAAAAGGCAATTCCTCAACATTACAAGAGGCAAGCAGTGCGATAATAATAAGAACAATAGCAAAAAGCGCAACCTTTAAATTCAAATAAAGTTGTCTAAGTAGTAAATTAGGTGTTTTCATAAATGATTTAGTTGATTATTGCCTTTAGACTGATTCGTACCAAAAAGGTTTAATTCGAAATTATTTTTTATTTTATTGCATATCCCTAGCAATGGTAACCATAAGAAATATATTACTCCATTTAATACTTTGTTGCAGCATTGCTGAGCTTCCTGCCCAAGGACAACTTAAGATTGCCAAGCTGAAGTATGGTGGTGGTGGCGATTGGTACTCAAATAAAACTGCTCTATCTAACCTTATTCGCTTTTCAAACCAGGAGCTAAATACCCAGTTGGCAGAAGAGGAAGATATCGTAGATGTAGGCAGCCCTAACCTGTTCTTGTATCCCTATATATATATGACTGGTCATGGTAACGTGGTCTTTACAGATTTAGAGGCTGAAAACCTGCGCAAATACCTGATTGGTGGGGGTTTTTTACATGTTGATGATAATTACGGACTTGATCGATTTGTGCGCATTGAACTAAAAAAGGTATTTCCAGAGCTTGATTTGATTGAATTACCTTTTGATCACCCCATTTATCATCAAAAATTTAAGTTTCCGAAAGGTTTACCTAAAATACATGAGCATGACGGAAAGCCAGCCCAGGGCTTTGGAATAATTCACGAAGGCCGTTTGGTACTTTTTTACAGCTATGAGTCTGATTTGGGTAATGGCTGGGAAGACCAACACATCCATAACTCGCCTGAAGAGATCAGAATACAGGCCCTGAAGATGGGCCTCAACATTCTATCTTACTGTTTTACAAGCTTTTAGAATTAACAACTAAAATATTAGTTGTTTTTCTTGATTCTTATTAACTAAGTTCTTAGTTTTAATATATCAAACAAATACAATCAGCTAAAAATGAAGGAACTCACGAAGGCAGAAGAAGAAATTATGCAAATTTTATGGCGTATCAAGAAAGGTTTTATCAAAGACATCCTTGAGGTACTTCCTGATCCTAAACCTGCATACAACACGGTATCAACCATTGTTAGAATTCTTGAAAAAAAAGGTTTCGTTGGGTACAAAGCATTCGGTAAAACACACGAATATTTTCCCCTGATAGCGCAAGACAAGTATAAGCGTTTCACCCTCAACACCATGTTGAAGGGTTATTTCAACGGTTCGTTTCAGAACCTGGTATCGTTTTTTGCAAAAGAAAATAATCTCAGTGCAGCAGAAATTGAAAAATTGCTGGGCGAGATTGATGATAAACTTAAAAACAAAGGGCAATGATTATCTACCTTATCAAAGTACAAATACTGTTGCTGTTTGCAACACTTGTGTACATGCTGTTCTTTAATAAAGAAACCAATTTCAGGTTTAAGAGATATTTCATTCTGGCATCAGTGGTGCTATCATTTATTCTACCATTCATCAAAGCACCGGGTCTTTTAAGTAAAGAAGTCAGTCAGGGCATAGTAGAACAACTGCCGATGGTTATGTTGCCAGAAGTTCTGGTTGAAAATACAATTTCAGCTGAAACTACTACAAGCCGGGTGTTGGTATCATGGTCTCAATTGACAATATATACTTATGTATTTATCTCTATTCTATTTGCATTCAAATTTTTGATAGAACTGAGAGGAGTACTTGTCTTCATCATCAAGAAAAGAAAATATTTACATAAAGTGCAAGGATGTTACATCGCTGAAATAAGCGGTAAGGTCCCCACTTTCTCATTCTTTAATTTTCTCTTTTTAAACAAGGCACATTGGGAAACCGAAAAAGAGCGCGAGCAGATTCTCACCCACGAAATTGAACATGTAAAACAAAGGCATACCCTTGATGTGCTGTTACTTGAAATTGTATGCATTTTCTGCTGGTTCAATCCGGCTATCTATTTCTTTAAGGCACAGATCAGGGCCGTGCACGAATACCTGGCCGATGCCAAAGTACTTGATGAGACCCAAGATATTGGCTATGCAAAATTGCTGGTGCGTTCAGCGCTGAGCTCCATGCAATTGAGTCTGGCTAATCATTTTCATAATTCTCTCACACTAAAAAGATTAAGCATGATGAAAACAGTAAAGAAAAATATAAGTAAATGGAAACTCGGTATGTTATTACCGGGTATTGCAGTAGCAGTGTTTATCGTGGCCTGTCAGGACCAAATTATGGAAGATATGAAGTTAGCTGCTGCTGGCTCCTCTATAATGTTGGATTATCCTCCACATATTGCTGAAAAGATAACAGAGTTACAGCAAAAAAATCCGGATGCGAAATTTGAATACATTGAAGGAGAGAAGTCATCCATCCAGAAAATCATAGAAGCACAATATGCAAACAAGGTAATTATGTTCTCCGAATTTAATGAGGAGACTGAAAAGATGGGTTTGATCGTAGCCGTAGATGGTATTGTAGAAATAGCTGATGAGTTGCAATCAGATGACAATATATTTTTGATTGTAGAAGAAACCGCTACCCCAGTAGGCGGAATAGCTGTGTTTTATGAGTTCATTCAAAAGACGATTCAATATCCTGCAAAAGCCAGAAGTCTCGGGATTGAAGGCAGGGTTTTTATTGAATTCGTAGTAAATACAGATGGGTCAATCTCAGACGTAAAACCTATTAAAGGTATTGGAGGCGGATGTGATGAGGAAGCGGTTAGAATCGTATCCATGAGTCCTAATTGGAACCCGGGGAAACAAAGAGGACAAGCCATAAGGCAGCGAATGGTTTTGCCTATAATTTTTGGGCTTGGCGGGACAAATTCAACTATTCCAAAAGTTGAATATGAAGTAGAAACCACGCATGAATTAGCTGCAATTAACGTAGTTGGATATGGTAGAAATCAAAATAGTAGTGAAAGTAACGTTTTTGAACATAGAATCACAAATGCACAAAACAAGGACGGAGATGCTTATTTAGTAGTTGATGAAACAGCTACTCCTAAAGGAGGAATGGTTGCATTTTATGAATATGTAAATAAAACTTTAAAGTACCCTTCCAATGCTATTGAGAATAATATTGAGGGAAGAGTATTTGTTGAATTTACTGTTAATTCCGATGGTAGTATTTCTGATGTACACCCAAAAATGGGTATTGGTTCTGGTTGTGATCAAGAAGCCGTAAGAATTGTATCGAATAGTCCAGCGTGGAACCCCGGAAAACAAGCAGGAGTTGCAGTAAAACAAAGAATGGTATTGCCTATAATATTCAAATTAAAAAACTAACACAAGAGATCATCAGCCTTGGTTCGTGGCGACACAAACCAGGGCTAAATTTTATTTTAAATGGCAGGCTCCCCACCCTCCTTCAACCACTCTTTTATTTCTTCATAAGGAATTAAAATCTCTGTAGGGCCCATAGCATACGATCCGATTTCATAAATATTATAAAAGAACACAATGCCCTCGGGCCGAAAGCCATAGTTTTCGTTGAGATAAAATCGTCCTCCCTCGAACTCAAATCCTTCATCGGGTAAATATGCATCATCTGCAAGATTGTACACACGCCTGAAAACACTTTCTCCTGCTGCGGCCAGATCTCCTTCAAAACCCGGCTTAAGCATATCGCTTAAAAGCAAAACCAAGCCTGTGGCAGGATTGAAATTGATAAAAGAGGTACTGCTCCCTCCGTGTGCGCCTCCGGTATAATATTCATCGTTTACAGAAATACATAATACCTTGTCGGTAAAATTCTCTACCACAACATCTGCCTTATAATACCAACCGGCAGTAACATCGGGGAACTCGAGTAAGCTATGTTCAAAATCAGCAATAAATGCCTTGCCCGCAGCTTCAATACTTTCAGGATCCAGGTCGGAAGTAGGTGCCGAAAGCATGGTGTTAATCCTATCTTCAACAACAGCTGGTATGCGGTTATCTGCAGGTCCGGTAAAAACGGGATAGGTCACTTCAAATTTTGCACAAGCTTTTGCTTCATCTGCACAACCTTTGGGCGATTCGATAGCAAATGATTTTATTTCAAAAGAAAGTTCGGTAACTTCTTCTGCTTGCTTTTCTCCACCACAAGCAGTTAGTATAGCTATAAAAAGGATTGTACCAATATATTTCATACCATTTAGATTAGGTCAATACTAACCAAATGTACAAAATACATGATAAGGAGTATAGGAGCTTATTCAGAAAATCAAATGGACCCAAAAATTTCTTCCAGCTTATTCTCCAAAGCCTTTCCTCTCAGGTTCTTTGCAATGATTTTACCCTCAGGATCTAACAATACAGTAAAAGGAATGGCATCCACATTATAACGCTGCGCGGCTTCCGATTGCCAAAATTTTAAATCGCTTACGTGTATCCAGGTGAGTTTGTCTTCTTCAATGGCTTGCAGCCAATCATCCTTAGTGCGATCCAAAGAAACCCCATAGATTTCAAAACCCTTTTCATTAAAACGATTGTACATGCGTACTACATTTGGATTTTCAATTCGGCATGGTCTGCACCATTTGGCCCAAAAATCAATCAGCACATATTGCCCCCTAAGCGATGATAGTTTTACCACTTCACCATCAGGATCAGGCAATGCAATTTCGGGCGCCTCCTGCCCTACCGCTAATACACTAAGTTTGTTTACAAACTCTACAAAGTTTTTAGCATGTGTAGCTTCCGGCCATTTCACTTTAAGTTCTTCAGCAACTTCCTGATATAGCGAAAAATATTTTTCACGATCAAGCACACTGTTGTATTGCAACATATTGATAGCTGCCAATGATGAAGGTTTTGATTTAATGAGTTCAGCTATTTTATTATGGTTATCTGTTTCAAGTGCCTGGTATCTTTCAAACAGTTTACTCACCGCGGCTTCATCGCTACTATTCTGCGCTTGCATCATTTGCTGGCTTAGTTCAGACACTTCAGGCGAATTCTGTAACTCGGCAGAGAGGGCTTGAATGTTATTGATCAGGTCATGGTCGGGCGATCCTTTGATTTCAGCAAAACCGTATTGATCATTTCCATCCACATTTATTTCCATGTCGCTGCTGTCGAGTATAAGGTTCAGTACTTGCTTATCGTAAAAATTAAGCCGGTAATACCCGGGCTCAGTTAACAATACTTTTTTGCTGAAAGTATAATTACTGCTCAGTACAATGGTATCCTCTATTACTTCTTCACCAGGTGCAATGGGTGTTATGGTTATCTTACCATTTTGAGGATAACCCACTGTGCCTTTCAATGTTACGTACCATCCCTTGTCAGTTTCTTTGCTCTTCTGATCGCAGGAAATAAATACAATCACAACTACTAAGAGAATTAAAAATTTACTTTGCATCAGGAGTTTAGTTTTCTTGTTAACAATTCATTCACCAGTTTAGGGTCGGCTTTACCCTTGCTTTGTTTCATTACTTCGCCAATAAAAAAAGCAATTATACCTTTTTTACCTTTACGGTACTCACTCACTTTATCAGGATTGGCCCTTAACACATTGTCTAAAAGTACTGCAATAACATCCTTATTACTATCCTGAAGCAGATTTAGTTCCTGAGCCAGCGCTAATGGGCTTATATTTTTTGATTCGAGCAATGCAGGGAGCAGGCGTTGCGATGCAATGGAAAAACTTAGTTTATTTTGCTCTACAAGTGCTATTAATTCTGCTAAAACCTTGGCTGGAAGTGGAAATGATGAAATGTTTGAGGCATTCTCATTGAGAAAGTTCTTTACAGGTCCCATGATCCAATTGCTGGCTGCTTTATGGTTTTGGGTATGCTCACAAACTTCTTCAAAATACTGTGCTATTTCTTTATTCTCTGTCAACACCCCTGCATCATAGTCTGGAAGTCCGTAAACTGTAGTGAACTTCTCAAAAAGTTCAGCAGGAAGCGCAGGCATAATTTCTTTAATCCTGTTAAGCCATTCATCAGAAACAAGCACCGGACTTAGATCAGGATCAGGAAAATAGCGGTAATCATTGAGTTCCTCTTTCGTACGCATACTGTAAGTCTTTCCTGCATTCGCATCAAAAGTACGTGTTTCGGAAATGACGCGCTCAGCATTTTCCAATAATGCAATTTGTCGCTCGATTTCATGATCGATTGCACGTTGCACATTACGAATGGAATTCATATTCTTTATCTCAACCTTTTCACCCAATTTATTTGCTTCTCTAAGTTTTACAGAAATATTGGCATCGCAACGCAAAGAACCCTCTTCCATATTTCCATCACAAATGTCAAGGTAGCGCACAAGTTTTCTTATCTCTGTAAGAAAAGCATAAGCTTCAGCTGAACTGTTGATCACAGGCTCAGTCACAATTTCGATTAAAGGCACACCTGCCCGATTAAAATCTATCAATGTATCAGCCTCATTCTCTAAATGGATAGATTTACCGGCATCCTCTTCCAAATGAATTCGGTTGAGTTTGATATTTTTTTGTTTCGAATCTTTTGTTTCGATTGCAACAAATCCTCCGCGACAAATCGGTGTACGGTCTTGGGTAATTTGATATCCTTTAGGCAGATCGGGGTAGAAATAATTTTTTCTATCAAATATATTGTACCTGCTAATTTCAGCATTACAGGCCAGGCCCATTTTAATCGCCATTTCTATTGCCAGTTTATTTACTTTCGGCAAAGTGCCGGGATGTGCAAGGGAAATTACGCTGACCTGAGTATTAGGCGCCTTCCCGTATTGGGTAGCATCGGCACAAAATACTTTGCTATTTGTAAGCAGCTGTGCATGTACTTCCAGGCCTATAACAGCCTGATATTTATCTAAAATGGATGTGTGCATTTATTTTTGATAGGTCTGAGCTGAGGTTTTACTTAATCATCTCTCTCGCC
>CAZVFM010000039.1:0-18104 GCA_964626095.1 uncultured Roseivirgaceae bacterium
ATCGAACAAGAAGGAAAAATATTAGGGGGAGGAGGAATTGCCCCCCTGGATGGTGGAGAAGAAAATGTTTGTGAACTGAAGAAAATGTATTTTATACCAGAAGCCAGAGGAAAAGGTTTGGGAAAATTGATTTTGAATAAATGTCTGATTGCAGCTAAAGAACTTGGCTTTGAATTGTGCTACCTTGAAACATTTCATACCATGCACAATGCCATGAGATTATATGAACATATTGGTTTTGCAAGAATCAATAAAGCAATGGGAAATACCGGTCATTTTTCATGCGATACTTTTTATATAAAGAAACTTATTTGATTCTACACAAAATGTGTTTTGTTAATTTGAAAGATTCACTTTGATTTGCAGCCTATGCCTGAACAACCAAAACACATTGCTATTGCTGGAAATATCGGATCTGGGAAAACAACGCTCGCAGAAAAACTAGCAAAGCATTTTGGCTGGCAAGCCTTATACGAATCGGTTGATAACAATCCCTACCTTAAAGATTTTTATGATGATATGCCCAGGTGGGCTTTTCATTTGCAAATCTATTTTCTGAATAGTCGTTTTAATCAGGTACAATTAATTAGAAACAGCGACAAAACAATCGTACAAGATCGGACCATATATGAAGATGCCTATATTTTTGCGGCCAACTTGCACCGCAGTGGACATATTTCTGAGCGTGATTATCAAAGCTATTTGAGCATTTTCACTTCTATGTCCAGCATGGTGCAAGCACCTGACTTACTCATTTATCTAAAGGCTGATATACCTAAGCTGGTAAGGCAAATCGCCAAAAGAGGAAGAGATTATGAATATAAAATCCAGTTGGATTATCTGCGCAACCTAAACGAACATTACGAAAAGTGGATTTCAGATTATAAAATTGGCAAATTGCTGGTGGTCGATGTAAATGATATGGACTTTGTTGAGAATACAGAAGACTTTTCTCACATCGTAAATAAAATAGATCTGGAGCTCAATGGCCTTTTCAGTCAGTAAATTTGATAATACTGCTTTACTGTTTATCCCTGGATACTCGTACTTCGGGTCGGATTTTTAACACTTCGGAAATAAATATTTTTTGTATACAACCTCCGCTACCATTTTTGTGTCTGACAGGTAAGCTTGATGTTTAAATCGTCATGAAAAACAAAAGATTTTTGATAATAGTAGGAGTTTTAGTTGCCATCATTGTTGGCATGTCTACAGGCTTATTTGGCCAGCATGAGAATTGGCCGGTCGGACCAACTGACAAATCGGAACAAGTTCAGAAGTCTAAGTAAGCTTCAAATTTATTGTTCCCAGAAATCGATCTGAGTTCTTAGAATATCATCCAATACTTCAGCCCTTCTTATCAATTTCGCTTCACCATTCCATATCAAAACTTCGGCAGGGCGCGGCCTTGAATTGTAATTGGAAGACATGCTAAAGCCATAGGCTCCGGCATTATGAATGGCAAGGATATCGTTCTCTCTTACCTCGTTTAATTTTCGGTCAACACCAAAGGTGTCTGTTTCGCAAATGTAGCCAACAATAGTATAGACCTTCTGCGGACCGCCTGGGTTACTGATGTTCTTGATAAGATGGTATGCATCATACATCATGGGGCGAAGCATATGATTGAGTCCGGAGTTAACACCGACAAACAATGAAGAGGGAGAATTTTTTATTACATTGGCCTTGACCAATAGATAGCCCGCCTCACTTACCAGGTATTTGCCCGGCTCTACCCAAAGCTCAAGTTTACGGCCATAACCAGAATAAAAATCTCTGAACGCCTTTCCTAACTGGAGCCCGAGGTCATAAATATTTGTGACCATGTCATCTTCTTTATAGGCTACCTTGAACCCACTTCCGATATCGAGAAATTTTAGTAGCGGAAATTCTCGGGCTACTCCAAAAAGAATTTCAGCCATTTTAAGGAAGACATCTGTCTCAACAATTTCAGAACCAGTATGTATATGTAATCCTACAACCTGAATCTTCCATTTATTTACTATTTCAACAATCTGACTTAACTGATAAACGGATATGCCAAATTTAGATGAACCGTGACCTGTTGAAATTTTGTAGTTTCCCCCAGCGAGGATATGCGGATTAAGACGTATACAAACCGGATAGTTGTTGCGGTATTTGGCACCAAACTTCTCAAGAATGGAAAGGTTATCAATGTTAACATTCAAACCCATTTCAACCCCTGCAACCACTTCTTCAAAGTCTACACTGTTAGGGGTGAACATTATCTCACCAGGAGCAAAGTCCGCCTTAATGGCAATTTGAGCTTCTTGAATAGAGACCACGTCTACACCGGCACCATGTTGTTTTAATAACTTTAATACAGAAATATTACTAAGCGCTTTAACTGCATATTTTATTTTTATATCGGTATCAGAAAAGGCGTTTTTCAGGTTTTGTAATTGAGAAACAATTTTGTTCCCATCGTAAAGATAAAGCGGGGTACCAAACGCTGTTGCCAAATCAACAACATCCAGGTTACTAATAGAATATTTACCGTTAATCAACTCCATATTGACAATACAATCCGACAAATATACAATAAGCTTAAGCAGATTAGTAAATTGCCAAAAACAATAGATACTAGATTATGGATCTTTATTTCAGGGAAGTAGGTAGCGGTAGTTCCAATCTTATCATTCTTCATGGACTTTTTGGCTCATCGGATAACTGGCTCAGTATAGCCAAGGCTTTGGCTGAGGATTACAAAATTTACTTGCCAGATCAGCGCAACCATGGCCAATCGCCACACAGCGATGCATTTAATTACAAATTGTTAAGCGAGGACTTAAACAAATTTATTGAAGATCACGCAATTGAAAACCTGTTAATCATAGGACATTCTATGGGGGGTAAAACGGCTATGAATTTTGCGGTGCATTATCCTGATAAGCTTAGGGCCCTGATTGTGGTGGATATCGCGCCAAAAGACTATGCGGTGCGTCATGATGTAATTCTTGATGGCTTGATGGCCATACCGGTAAACACTATTAAGTCAAGAAATGAGGCCGATGAGATACTGTCTGAGTATGTTCCGGAACTTGGTGTAAGACAATTTTTGCTAAAAAGTCTCTCACGTAAACCGGATAATAGTTTTGAGTGGAAACTAAACCTTGGTGCCATTTCCGAAAACATTCAAGTTATAGGGGAGGGTATGCAGTATACAGGCAAGTATGCAGGACCAACATTATTTATTCGCGGGAGAAAATCAAATTATATAAAGGATAACGACCGTGATAACATTAAGGATTTATTTCCAGCTTCAACAATTTTAACAATTGAAGATGCAGGACATTGGGTGCACGCTGAAAAGCCTGAAGAGTTTGTTAATACAATTCGTGAATTTGTACTAAGTGTAAACAAATGAAGAAGGGGACTTTATACCTAATTCCAAGTGTAATTGCTGATGATACTGCCGGGACAGTTATTCCCAACCATGTTTTGGACAGCATTAAACACCTGAAATATTTTTTAGCAGAAGATTTACGTACAGCGAGAAGGTATTTGAGTTCATTAAAAATCTTTGAGTCAATTGAAGAGCTAAGTTTTGAAAAGCTTGATAAGGATACTAGTACTTCTGAATTGCTGGATTTATTGGAGCCCTTAAAGCAAGGCCAGGATATAGGAGTACTGTCTGAATCGGGTTGTCCAGGCATAGCCGATCCTGGAGCAGCGGCTGTAAAACTTGCACATGAGTATAACTGCAAGATAAGGCCGCTGGTTGGTCCTTCCTCTATTTTACTTGCGCTGATGGCATCTGGACTGAATGGACAATCATTTGCGTTTCATGGGTATTTACCTGTGGATGACAAGAATTTAAGAATTGCCATTAAAGCGCTTGAAACAGAATCCTTAAAGAAGGGCCAAACACAACTATTTATTGAGACACCTTATCGCAACGCAAGATTATTTGAAAGCTTGTTAAAATATGCTAACCCAAACACACAGCTTTGCCTGGCTTACGACATTACCGGAAAAGAAGAGTTTATAAAAACCGCAAGCATTGCATATTGGCATCAAAACAAGGTGGTGTTAAATAAGCTTCCATGTGTATTTGCCATTTTGGCACATTAAGCAGCTTTATCTGTTTGATTCTATTCTTATATTTGCCGCTTCATTTTACAAATAACAAGTATGCCCTATCTATTTACTTCCGAGTCAGTTTCTGAAGGCCACCCAGATAAAGTTGCAGATCAAATTTCTGATGCACTTATTGATTATTTTTTAGCCTATGACCCTGAGTCTAAAGTTGCTTGTGAAACTTTAGTGACTACGGGACAGGTGGTGCTGGCCGGAGAGGTTAAGTCAGAGGCTTACCTGGATGTTCAGGATATCGCAAGGGAAGTAATCCGAAGAATCGGTTACACCAAAAGTGAGTATATGTTTGAGGCAAATTCTTGCGGGGTATTTTCTGCTATTCATGAGCAATCGCCTGATATCAATATGGGCGTAGAGCGCAAAAAGAAAGCAGAACAGGGCGCAGGAGATCAGGGAATGATGTTTGGTTATGCTACCAATGAAACCGATAACTACATGCCATTGGCATTGGAGTTGGCGCATAGTTTATTAAAAGAACTTGCATTTATTCGCAAAGAAGGAAAAATCATGACTTATCTGCGCCCTGATGCAAAATCGCAGGTTACTATCGAATATAGTGATGAAAATGCTCCAGTTCGGATTGATGCAATTGTGGTGTCAACACAGCACGATGATTTTGCGGCAGATGCCACAATGCTTAAGCAAATTAGGGAGGACGTCAAGAATGTTCTTGTTCCCAGAATTAAAAAGAAGTTACCCAAAAGATTGCAAAAACTTTTTGGCAATGATATAAAGTACCACATTAATCCTACGGGTAAGTTTGTAATTGGAGGCCCACATGGAGATACCGGTTTGACAGGCCGAAAGATAATCGTAGATACTTATGGGGGCAAAGGGGCCCACGGTGGAGGAGCATTTTCAGGAAAAGACCCTTCTAAAGTTGATCGCTCAGCCGCTTATGCAACTCGCCATATTGCTAAAAATATGGTGGCGGCCGGCTTGTGCGATGAAGTATTGGTACAGGTAGCGTATGCTATTGGAGTGGCCGAACCGGTTGGCCTGTATGTAAATACCTACGGGACAGCTAAAGTTAAAATGAGTGATGGCGAGATTTCAGAAAAAATCAAAAGTGTATTTGATATGCGTCCTTACTTCATTGAGAAAAGATTTAACCTTCGAACACCAATATATTCTGAAACTGCTGCCTATGGTCACATGGGAAGGCAGCCTAAAGAAGTAGTAAAGATTTTTAATAAGGGAAGAAAGACAGAGAAGAAAGTGAAGGTTAAACTGTTTCCATGGGAAGAGCTTAATTATGTTGATAAACTAAAAAGAGTTTTTAAAATTAAGTAGAATAAAAAAGGGGCCACCGCCCCTTTTTTATTAAATATGTGAATACACTTTCTCTTTAAATTTTTTGATTTGCTTTCGTAATGCTTCAGCAGCCTGATCGGTTGCTTCTTCAAAACTTTTAGCTTGCTCTTTGGCGAAGAGCTGTTGACCCGGAACGTTAAGCTTAACTTCTACGGTTTTATTTTCGACTCCTTCGTTATTGAGTCTTAAGAAAACCTCACCATCCACTACACGGTCATAAAATGTCTCCAGTTTGTCTAATTTTTTTTGAATGAAATCTATAAGTTTCTGGTCAGCATCAAAGTGAATGGAGTGTACCTGGATCTTCATAACATTTAATTTTAAGGTTAAACAATAGTTTTAATATAAATCAATCATGCCTTTGGATGGGCCTGATCAAAAGCCTTTTTTAATTTTTCTAATGAATTATGTGTATAAACCTGTGTTGCAGCAAGACTGCTATGGCCCAACAAGTCTTTTACAGCATTGATTTCGGCCCCTTTGTTTAGCAAATGTGTTGCATAAGTGTGCCTGAGCACATGCGGACTACGTTTCTCAATTGAACCAAACAAGGTCAGGTATTTTCTTACGGCCCGGTAAATCATCATTGGATAACATGCCTCTCCATCTTCTGTAACGAACAAGAGGCCATTTCCATTACGTTTTTCTTCCGAATTTTTAAATATAAGGTAGTTATCCAGAACTGGGTTAATGTATTTGGCGTAGGGTATTACCCTTTCTTTATTTCTTTTGCCTAATACTTTTATTGTACTATTCCTCTTGTCAACATCACGTTCCTTGAGGTTAATTAGTTCAGATAATCGAATACCTGTTCCATAAAACAACTCAAGCATAAGTTTTTCACGCCAACCCTCCAATGTATTTTCAAATTCAACATGATCAAGCAACTTGGTCATATCAGGTTCGTTAACAAAGTATGGAAGTTTTTTGCTAACCTTCATTACCCTGATTTTAGTCATGGGGTTTTTAGCAATTACTTCATCCTTGAGCAAAAACTTATAGTAACTACGGAGGCAGGCAATTTTTCTGTTAATAGAGCGAGCATCAAGTTCATCTTCAACAAGTGACACAATCCATGCCCTGATTATGCCATAATCTGCCTCTTGCGTCTTGGTATCGCTGAAGTTATCATCAAGGAAAGACTGGAATTGAAATAGATCTGTTTGATAGGATAAAATAGTATGGGCACTGTATCTTTTTTGGTATTGTAGATATTTTAGAAAGGAATTAATCATCAATTCATCAACCCATCGTTCAGTACCAATCTAAAAAAAAATCCTCTCAGTTTCTTAAACTGAGAGGATTTTTTTGACTATAAGTTTCAGCCTTAAATATTAGGCTCTTGAGTCATGCGTTGCCTGTATGCCGCCCTGATGACCTCATGTCTGCGTCTTACAGAAGGTTTTTCAAAATAAGTTCTTGAGCGTAATTCCTTAAGTACACCAGTTTTTTCAAACTTCTTCTTGAAGCGTTTTAAGGCCTTATCGATGGATTCGTTCTCTTTTACGTTGATAATGATCATAATTCCTTTAATATGGGCTGCAAATATAGATTTTAGTCTATAATTATCAAAATCACTTTAAAATAGATCTGGAGATAACCAATTTCTGGATTTCTGAAGTTCCCTCCCCGATAGTACATAGCTTAACATCTCTGTAAAATTTTTCAACGGGGAAATCCTTGGTAAAACCATATCCTCCAAAGATTTGTACAGCCTCATTGGCCACTTCTACGGCTATCTCAGACGCATACAATTTAGCCATAGCCGATTCTTTTGTCATCTCTAAACCCTTGTTTTTCATGTCGGCCGCACGGTAGGTCAGCAACTTGGCAGCTTCAATTTTTGTAGCCATATCCGCCAGTTTAAACGAGATGGCCTGAAACTTTGAGATTGGCTGGTTGAACTGATGTCTTTCCTTGGAGTACTGTAATGCGGCCTCGTATGCCCCCACTGCAATACCAATACTAAGCGCTGCAATGGATATACGCCCACCATCCAATATTTTCATGGATTGTTTAAAGCCCTCTCCTTCGTTACCCAACATCTGGCTTTTGTGGACTTTACAATTATCAAAGATTAGTTCAGCGGTTTCTGATGCGCGCATCCCTAATTTATTTTCTTTTTTACCCGCAGTAAATCCCGGAGTACCTCTTTCAATAATAAAAGCGGTCATTCCACGGGAGTCTCCGATTTCTCCTGTTCGCACGATCACAACCGCCACATTCCCTGATTTTCCGTGGGTAATGAAATTTTTGGCTCCATTTATTATGTAGTGATCACCTTCTAGTGTTGCTACAGTACGCATATTTCCGGCATCGGAGCCGGTATTGGGTTCAGTAAGACCCCAGGCACCAATCCATTCACCGCTGGCCAGTTTGGGTAAGTACTTGTTTTTCTGCTCTTCATTACCAAAAGTTAAAATGTGATTGGTGCAGAGTGAATTATGTGCGGCCATTGACAAGCCTATACTGCCATCCACTTTTGATAGCTCAACAATTGCGGTTACGTATTCATGATAGCCAAAACCTGCGCCCCCATATTCTTGTGGAACCAGCACGCCCATAAGGCCTAATGCTCCCATTTTATGAAACAGGTCAACAGGAAAAGTCTGCGCCTCATCCCATTCCATAATATTGGGCACTATTTCCTTTTTACTGAAACCAGCCACCATATCAGCAATCATGCGTTGGTTTTCGCTTGTTTCAAAGTTTATAGAAGGGCTTTCTTCGACTAATGCATTCATCTCTCTGGGTTTTAAGGGCCTCAAACTTACGTATTTGTCCGATATTAACAAACGAATGTTAGTTTGTTAATTTGATGACTCAATAGTTCCCAATAGCTGATTGTGGAGTTCTTGATGTTATTTATAAATGGCCTATTTTCGCGCAGCAATTCAAAAGTAGTTTAAAAATGAAAATAGCAGTTGTTGGAACAGGATATGTCGGTTTAGTTACAGGTGTTTGTTTCTCTGAGACCGGAAATACGGTAACCTGCGTTGATATAGATCAAGCAAAGGTCGATAAGTTAAAAGCGGGGAAGATCACCATTTATGAACCTGGTTTGGAGCTACTCTTTGAGAGAAATCTTGAACAGGGGAGGTTGTTTTTTACTACTGATCTTGAAGAGGGAATAAAGGGAGCTAAAATCATTTTTCTTGCGCTACCCACTCCATCTGATGAAGATGGATCTGCTGACTTACAATATGTTCTTAAAGTGGCGAAACAGTTGGGCCCATTGTTAAAGGATTATACGGTTATCATTGACAAGAGTACCGTACCAGTAGGAACGGCTGATAAAGTTAGAGAGGTGATTCTTCAAGGGGCTAAGGTTGACTTTGATGTTGTATCTAATCCAGAATTTTTGCGTGAGGGTGTTGCGGTGGATGATTTTACGAAACCTGATCGTGTGGTTATCGGTACTCGATCAGAAAGAGCAAGGAAAATATTGGAAACACTTTATTCTCCCTTTGTGCGTCAGGGGAACCCAATCATTTTAATGGATGAAAGATCAGCAGAATTAACCAAGTATGCGGCTAACTCCTTTCTTGCCACCAAGATTACATTTATGAATGAAATTGCTAACCTGTGCGAGATACTCGGTGCAGATGTTGACCAAGTAAGAAGAGGAATAGGAACTGATAGCCGAATTGGTAAACGGTTTTTATTTCCCGGCATTGGTTATGGTGGAAGTTGCTTTCCTAAAGACGTACAGGCTTTGTCCAGATCAGCTAAAGATGTCAAATACGACTTTCAACTTTTAAATGCAGTGATGAGTGTAAATGATGCTCAGAAGACTAAGCTAATACCTAAAATAAAGGAACAACTGGGTGGAGATTTGAAAGATAAAACTATTGCCATATGGGGCTTGGCCTTTAAGCCGCAAACTGACGATATACGTGAAGCCCCAGCGCTATATAACATCAAGGCGCTTTTGAACGAAGGCGTAAATATTAAGGTTTACGATCCTGAGGCTATGGACAATGTTAAAGATCAGATTGGAGATACCATTACTTATTGCCACGATCAATATGCTGCTCTTGAAAATGCGGATGCATTATTTATTGCGACAGAATGGGCGCTGTTCAGAACACCTGACTTTGATAAAATGGCTGAGCTGATGAATCAAAAATTGATTTTTGATGGACGCAATATTTATGATCTTGAATCGATGCAGCAATTAGGATTTAAATACATCAGTATTGGCCGAAAGGAAATCAATGTCTAAAAAGAGAATATTAATTACTGGTGCAGCAGGCTTTTTGGGCTCGCATCTTTGCGATAGGCTTATTGCAGAGGGGCTTCATGTAATTGGTATGGATAATTTAATTACTGGTGACCTAATAAACATTGAGCATCTTTTTAGCAGAGAAGATTTTGAGTTTTATCATCACGATGTTTCCACGTTTGTGCATGTACCTGGCGAATTACATTACATTTTACACTTTGCTTCGCCCGCCAGCCCCATTGATTATTTGAAAATTCCGATACAAACACTTAAAGTCAGCTCATTGGGAACGCATAATCTCCTTGGTTTAGCCAGAGTGAAGAAGGCGCGTATTCTGGTGGCCTCCACTTCAGAAGTTTATGGAGACCCATTAGTACATCCACAAACAGAAGAATATTATGGGAATGTAAACCCTATTGGCCCACGTGGTGTGTACGATGAAGCAAAGCGCTTTCAAGAGGCCATAACCATGGCCTATCATACGTATCATAAGGTAGATACGCGCATTGTCAGAATATTTAATACTTACGGTCCGCGCATGCGTTTAAACGATGGACGTGTGCTACCGGCATTTATAGGTCAGGCTTTGCGCGGTGAAGATCTAACTGTTTTTGGTGAAGGAAAACAAACACGTTCATTTTGTTATGTAGATGATCTTGTGGATGGAATTTTCAAACTGTTGATGTCAGATTATCACCTCCCAGTGAACATCGGCAATCCTGATGAAATTACTATTCTGGATTTTGCAGAGGAGATCATTAAGCTTACCGGAACGAATCAGAAAATTGTTTTCAAACCTTTACCTCAAGATGATCCCATGCAAAGACAGCCCGACATCACTAAGGCAAGAAAAATATTGGGATGGGAGCCGAAAGTATCACGAGCTGAAGGATTGAAAATAACGTTTGAATACTTTAAGTCACTTCCCCAGGAAGAGTTGCACCAGAGAGACCATAAAAACTTTGAAAAGTATAACAAGTGAGCAATAAAATTTTAGTTACAGGAGGAGCAGGATTTATCGGCTCGCATGTAATCAGGTTATTTGTGAATAAGTATCCTGATTATCAAATTTTCAATTTAGATAAACTTACCTATGCGGGGAATCTCGAAAACCTGAAAGATGTTGAGCACAATCCCAACTATCATTTTATCAAAGCAGATATTGTTGATGGCAAATTAATATCATCCCTGTTTGCCGAGCATAAATTTGATGCGGTTATTCACCTGGCTGCCGAATCGCATGTTGACCGCTCCATTACCAATCCCGATGAATTTGTATTGACAAATGTTTTGGGGACTTTACATTTATTAAAAGCTTTTAAAGATACCTGGAAGAATAATTATAGCAATAAATTGTTCTATCACATTTCTACCGATGAAGTTTATGGCTCACTTGAGCATGGAGGATTTTTTACAGAAAAAACACCTGTTGATCCTCAATCACCTTACTCTGCTTCCAAAGCATCAAGCGATCATTTTGTAAACGCATTTGCCAATAGTTATAAAATGCCAGTACTGATAAGTCGATGTTCAAACAATTACGGTCCATTTCAATTTCCCGAAAAACTTATTCCTTTAATGATCAATAATGTGATCAATAACAAGCCGCTTCCAGTTTATGGTAAAGGAGAAAATATTCGCGATTGGTTATACGTAGAAGATCACGCTTCAGCAATTGATGTTATTTTTCACAAGGGGAAAAAAGGGGAGCTATATAATATTGGCGGAATTAATGAGTGGAAGAATATCGACCTCGTTAAATTACTTTGCAAAATAATGGACAAGAAACTTGGGCGAAATGAAGGGGCATGTGAAAAACTCATTACTTTCGTTACCGACAGACCAGGACATGATTTACGCTATGCAATTGATCCGGCAAAAGCAAGTAAAGCGTTAGGTTGGATGCCAAAAATTAATTTTGAAGTAGGCCTTGAGAAAACTATCGACTGGTATCTTGAAAATAAGGAATGGCTTGATCATGTAACATCAGGAGCATACATGACATATTATGATCAAATGTACACAAGCAGATAATTAATTAATGAAAGGAATAATACTTGCCGGAGGCTCAGGAACGCGGTTATACCCACTTACCATTGTGGTAAGCAAACAGCTTATGCCGTTATACGATAAGCCCATGATCTATTATCCGCTTTCTGTTTTAATGATGGCAGGCATAACTGAAATACTAATTATATCCACCCCGCACGATATGCCTTTGTTTCAGAAACTATTGGGAGATGGATCTCAGTTGGGCTGTAAATTTTCTTATAAGGAGCAACCCAGACCTGAGGGGCTTGCACAAGCATTTATTATTGGAGAAGATTTTATTGGCAATGATAAGGTGGCTTTGATTTTGGGAGATAATATTTTTTATGGATCGGGTCTGCCGAAATTGTTACAAAAAATAAATGATCCGGATGGGGGTGTGATATTTGCTTACCATGTTACCGATCCTGAGCGATATGGTGTGGTAGAATTCAATAAAGAGAACAGGGCAATCTCAATTGAAGAAAAACCAACACAGCCAAAATCAAATTTTGCAGTTCCGGGTTTATACTTTTATGACAATGAAGTGGTAAAAATTGCCAAGGAGTTGAAGCCTAGCTCACGAGGTGAATTGGAAATAACAGATGTAAACAATATTTATTTGAAAAAGGGCAAACTTAATGTTGCCGTCATGGATAGAGGTACAGCATGGTTAGATACCGGCACATTTGACTCATTGATTCAGGCCGCAAATTTTGTTCAGGTAATAGAACAAAGGCAAGGACTTAAAATAGGTTGTATTGAAGAAGTAGCCTATAGAATGAAGCATATAGATGAGGCGCAACTATTAAAACTTGCACAACCTTTAGAAAAGAGTGGCTACGGAGATTATCTAAGAAGTCTTATTCGCTATTCGTAAAATATTACCTGAAGTAAAGTCTGGCCCACGGCATTAAGCGTTTCCTTATCAATTATCGACATGTTGTCTTTGTGTGTGTGGTGATAATCACCAAAGTAACCAAGAGCAGGATCATAGTGAACAACGTTCACCATCGGAATACGACCGAGCTCATTTACATATAAGTGATCATCTATAATTGGAGCTTGTGTTTTCTTGATAAAGTATTTGCTGTAACCCAGGCGAATAGCCGTATCCCAAATCCTTTCAACAATTCTCGGGGCATACTCCATAGAATATCCCTCTCGGTGAAATTGAGAATCTTTTGCGCCCACCATATCAAGCAACACACCATAATAGGCACTGTAGTTGGGTATGTGTTTATTCTTTGACCAATACTGTGAGCCCAGGCACCACCAGGAATCAAGTCCCTGGGGCGGCCTTATCCTTTCTTCACCTTCCTTCTCCCCCCAATCTTCACCGTCAAAAAGTATAAGGTCTATTCCTACTTCAGGAGAATCAATGGTTCCAAAAATTCTGGCCAGCTCCAATAACACTCCAACCCCGCTTGCACCGTCATTTGCTCCCTCAATAGGCTCATATTTTCTTTCATTGTCTTTATCAGCAAACGGCCGGGTATCCCAGTGTGCCGCCAGTAAAATCCTTTTCTTTTGTTCAGGGTTAAAGCTTGCAATAATGTTCTTGAGATTCAGCTTTTGTTTGTCAAATGTTGTGGCTTGAAAGTCCTGAACGCTCACTTTTGCCCCGTAGCCTTCAAGCTTCTCAACAAAATATTCTGCTGCATCTGTATGGGCTTTAGTATTTGGTACCCTTGGACCAAAAGCTACCTGCTTTTCAATAAAGAAATAGGCTGAATCAGCATTAAAAAGGGGCACATTAACGCTTTTAACAGGCGGAGTTTCTAGCTGTTCTTTTTTGCCTCCGCAAGAAGATAAAAACACAGCAAAAGCAAGGACTAATAAGGCTAAAACGAATCTCATGGCATCTTTAAAACTGGTCAAAGAAGCGAATATTTTGCCAGATATTAAAAATCATCTACATTTGCAGCAGTTTCTTATTAAGAATGCTTCGAAAGAGGGGACTTCGGTCCCCTCTTCGTTTATAATCTATGCAAAAAGAGCGCATTTTAAAGTTGGTAGAGCAGTGCCTTATCAACCCCTCTCATTTTATTGTAGATGTTGTGGTGACATCAAATAAAGCAGGAGGAAAAGTTTTGGTATTAGTGGATGGAGATGAGGGTTTTAGCATAGACGACTGTGCTGATTTGAGCAGAAAATTATCGGAAAGACTGGACGCGGAAGGGGCCTTTGATAGCAAGTACTTACTAGAGGTTTCAAGTCCGGGGGTTGACCATCCGCTTACGCTGTTGCGACAGTACAAAAAAAATGTTGGCAGAAATGTTAAGGTGCATTTGTATGAAGGTGAAATAGTTGAAGGGAAAATCACCAATGCAAGTGAAGAAGCCTTAACTCTTGAGCAACAAATCGGAAAGGGAAAAAAGAAAGAACTGAAAGAAGTAGTTTTAACATTTAGTAACATAAAAAAAACATTAGTGACAATATCTTTTAAATAGTCAGAAAAATGGACGCTAGTAATTTAATTGAATCGTTTGCTGATTTTGCCAGGCAAAAGAATATCGACAGGCCAACGATGATCAGAATTCTTGAGGATGTATTTAGAAACATGATCAAGAAACGATATGAGTTTGATGACAACTTTGACATCATTATCAATGCCGATAAAGGTGATTTGGAGATCTGGCGCTTTCGCGAAATTGTTGACGACAACTCAGAGGACATTTGGGAGCACGACAAAATTAGCCTTACAGATGCACGCAAGATTGAACCCGACTTTGAGATTGGTGAAGAAGTAGCTGAAGAAATCAAGATCGAGGATTTTGGCAGAAGAGCAGTTACCACAGCAAAGCAGGCATTATTGCAAAAAGTAAAAGACCTCGAGAAAGACATCATCTTTCAGAAGTACAAAGAACTTGTTGGTGAAATAATTAACGGGGAAGTTTACCAGGTACTTTCAAAAGAAGTGCTACTTATTGATGGTGAGGGCAACGAAATTTCTATTCCCAGGTCAGAGCAGATACCCAAAGATCGGTACCGAAAAGGCGAGACAGTGAGGGCCATTGTACACAAAGTAGAAATGGTAAATGGCAACCCTAAAATCATTCTTTCCCGTACAACACCTGTACTACTTGAGCGATTGTTTGAGCAGGAAGTACCTGAAGTTTACGATGGTTTAATTACGATAAGAAAAGTGGTTCGCGAGCCCGGTGAAAGAGCAAAGGTAGCAGTAGAGTCTTATGACGATCGGATAGATCCTGTAGGGGCTTGTGTGGGGATGAAGGGATCGAGAATACATGCGATAGTACGTGAATTACAAAACGAAAACATTGATGTAATTAACTTCACTGAGAACCTGGAACTTTATATTCAACGGGCACTTAGTCCGGCAAAAATCCTGAGCATTAAAATTGATCAGGAAAATGGAAGAGCATCAGTGTATCTCAAACCCGATCAGGTTTCTCTTGCTATTGGTAAAGGAGGCCTCAACATTAAGCTGGCCAGCCGATTAGTTGGTTACGAAATTGATGTATTCAGAGAAATTGACGGCACCGAGGATGAAGATGTTGATCTGGATGAGTTCTCAGATGAAATTGAAAGCTGGGTAATTGACGAACTGAAGAAAATAGGTTTAGACACAGCAAAGAGTGTTATAGCTTTGAATAAAGAAGAACTTGTAAGAAGAACCGATCTTGAAGAAGAGACGGTTGAAGGTGTGTTGAATACTTTAAGGAAGGAATTCGAGTAAGTGTAAATTTTTATTCTCCTTAAAAACAGCAATATTTGAATATGGCGGAAGAAAAGATGATAAGATTGAGTCAGGCGGCAAGAAAACTCAACGTGGGACACAATACCATTTTGGAGTTTCTTGAGAAGAAAGGTTTTGTGGTGGAGAACAATCCTAATGCGAAACTAACGCCCGATCAGTTTGCCATGCTTTCAAAAGAATTTGCTGCTTCGGCTTCAGAGAAAGCAGAGGCTTCGGGTCTTACCATTGGCAATAAGCATACCGATAATGTAGTGATTGAGCGTGATGCGGATTTGCCCAAGCCAAGACAGGAAGAAGAAGAAAGCATCATGATCAAAACCATTGGTTTTGAGAAAGCCGCCAAAGTTAAAGATGAGCCTGCGCCAGAGAAAGTACAACGCGAGACAGCTAAGCTTGATGGACCTAAAGTACTTGGCAAAATAGACCTGGATAAAAAACCTGTAAAAGAGAAGAAAGCGGAAGAACCTAAACCCGAAAAGCAGGAAGAAGTTAAGAAGCCAACGCCAGTTGCCGAAAAGCCCGAGCAGGAAGTAATTAAAGCAAAGGCAGGCAAACTGCAGGGATTAAAGGTGGTGGATAAAATCAATTTACCTGCCGAGAAAGAAAAGAAAAAAGAACAGCCTGTTGCATCATCTGATGCCAGAGATGAAGCAGGACGCAAAAAGAGACCGCGTAAGCGTATAGCCAATCAGGGCTCAGACAATAGAAGAGACCGGGCCAGGGGTGGTGGTGGAAAGCCCGCACCACGAGTTCAAAAAGAAGAACCAACAGAAAAAGAAATTCAGGAACAAATAAAGGCTACACTCGCCAAGCTTAGCGGAGCAGGCAAGAAAGTTAGTAGCGCGAAATACCGAAGAGATAAACGGGCAGCAGTATCAGAAGCTGAAGAGGAAAGATTACTTCAGGAAGAACAACAGTCTAAAGTACTTAAGGTAACTGAGTTTATTTCGGCCAGTGACCTTGCATCTTTAATGAACGTTTCTATCAATGATGTAATTTCTACCTGCCTTAACCTGGGCATGTTTGTTTCAATTAATCAACGCCTTGATGCGGAAGCCATAACCATCATTGCTGATGAGTTTGGTTTTGATGTACAATTTACTTCAACAGAAGAGGAAGAAGCAGAAGCGGAAGAACAGGATAGCCCGGAAGACCTTAAGGCGCGTGCGCCTATAGTAACTATTATGGGCCACGTTGACCACGGAAAAACTTCATTACTGGACTATATCCGTAAAGAAAAAGTCGCTGACTCAGAAGCCGGAGGCATAACGCAGCACATTGGAGCTTACGATGTAATGACAAACACCGGACAGAAAATTGCATTTCTTGATACACCCGGTCACGAAGCTTTTACTGCCATGCGTGCGCGTGGAGCAAAAATTACAGACATCGCGATTATCGTTGTTGCTGCTGATGATGACGTGATGCCACAAACCAAGGAAGCAATTAATCACGCACAAGTTGCAGGTGTACCTATTGTTATTGCGATAAATAAAATTGACAAACCGGGAGCCAATCCTGAAAAAGTGAAAGAGTCGCTAGCCAACATAAATATACTTGTTGAAGATTGGGGAGGAAAGTATCAGTGTCAGGCCATCTCCGCCAAAACAGGTCAAGGCATAGAAGAATTGTTGGAGAAAGTTTTGCTTGAAGCAGAATTGCTCGATCTGAAAGCCAATCCTGAAAAATATGCAGTGGGTTCAGTTGTTGAGGCTTCCCTGGATAAAGGCCGCGGATTTGTGGCAACCATTATGGTGCAAGCAGGTACGTTAAGGGTTGGAGATATTATTTTGGCGGGCGCACATTATGGTCGTGTAAAGGCCATGTACGATCACATTGGTAAACGACTGAAAGAGGCAGGGCCATCAACCCCGGTACAGGTACTTGGTTTGGATGGGGCACCCCAGGCAGGTGAGAAGTTCAGCGTATTGGAAACCGACCGTGAGGCGAGAGAAATTGCAAGTAAACGCTCACAAATTTTGCGTGAACAAAGCATACGCACGAAGAAGCACATCACCCTGGACGAAATTGGCAGAAGATTAGCCATTGGAAGCTTCAAAGAATTGAACGTGATTGTAAAAGGAGATGTGGATGGTTCTGTTGAAGCCCTTTCAGACTCATTATTGAAACTCTCTACCGAAGAAGTTCAGGTACGGATAATTCACAGAGGGGTTGGACAAATTTCTGAGTCGGATGTATTGCTTGCTTCTGCTTCTGATGCTGTTATTGTTGGTTTCCAGGTGAGGCCTTCCTCATCGGCAAGAAAATTGGCAGAGAATGAACAAATTGAAATTCGATTGTACTCTATCATTTACGATGCCATAAATGATGTGAAGGATGCCATGGAAGGTATGCTTGCCCCCGAGGTAGAAGAAGTAATTGTGGGCAATGTGGAAGTTAGAGATGTATTTAAAATAACTAAAGTAGGTACTGTGGCCGGTTGCATGGTTACTGATGGTTACATCAAACGCAACAATCCTATGCGATTGATTCGTGATGGTATAGTAGTTTACTCGGGTGAAATAGGCGCCTTGAAACGTTTCAAGGATGATGTAAGCGAAGTGAAAAATGGTTTTGAATGTGGTTTAAGTATTAAAAACTTTAACGATATAAAAGTAGGCGATGTAGTGGAGAGTTACGAGACAAGAGAGACCAAGCGAACGCTTAGCTGAGGGATAAAAGATTAAGAAAATG